>CALGUD010000106.1 GCA_937901915.1 uncultured Flavobacteriaceae bacterium | reverse complement strand
GGGTCGGACTGAATTTGCTTCTTTTCATAATAACAGTTTAAAATTAATACTTTTTCTACTTTTAAACTGTACTATTTTTGGGGGAGCTTACAACAGAATGGCTGACGCTTTTATTAGCGGAAAAGATTCCGAAAGACAAACAGCAGGAGTAAGAAGCACATTAGCCAATGCGTTGAAAAAAATAACAAGCCAAAAGATTTTTACAGTTTTATCAGGTGATGAAGTACCCCTGGATATTAATGCTCAAAACAAAACGACTATTGTATCTGTAGTCAATAACCCTAAATATGAAACAGCTTACTCTCCCGTGATTGCAACAATAATGCATACAATTACCAAACAAATGAGTGTCCGGGATAGAAAACCTTCTTTTCTCCTTATGGAGGAAGCCCCGACTATACGGCTGCTTAACATGCACCGCATCCCGGCTACGCTAAGAAGTTATAATATCGTGACTGTTTATGTAATACAGGACAAGATCCAGAACGACCTTATGTATGGGGACAAAGCCAGTAAAGCAATATTAAGTAACCTATCCTACCAATTCTTTGGAAAAGTAAACGACCCGGATACAGCCAAATACTATGAACAATTTTTTGAGCTTATTAAAAAAGAAACGACGAGTATAAACAGTGGACATAATCTCGACTTTGACACCCGGATCACCAAAGGTGAAAAAGAAATTCCTAAAATAAGAGCCAATGTTTTCTTCCGGTTAAAGCCTGGAGAATTTATTACGTATGCGGATGGGGTGGATAGAAAGATTGTTTTTTTAAAAACTGATATCAGAAAAGGCCTTCCTGTTTCTTTTTACGAGTTTTCTATAATGCCTGATAAGTACTTAAAAGATGTGACTGAGATTTTTTCCTTGGACTCTTAATTATTTTATTATCAGTGAAATATAAAAGGTCATCAAGTCTATTTAAAATGACCAAGTATAAAATGCACAAAAAGTTATAGTGGACATATATGTCCACTATAAAACAAATTCGTATCTTTGCCCAAAAAGAGACCATATGTTTTCAAAAGCCTGTGAATACGGTATTAGAGCATCAATTTACATTGCCAAACAATCGCTTTTGGACAGAAAAGTTAGCTTAAAAGAGGTTGCAGAAGCTATTGAGTCGCCGGCAGCATATACTTCCAAAATTTTACAAAAATTATCACGTAACAGCATCATTAATTCCGGAAAAGGCCCTTCCGGTGGTTTTTCTATGGATATTATGAAACTGGAAAGCGTAAACCTAAGTTCAATCGTATTAGCTATTGATGGTGGAAAGATCTATAGCGGTTGTGGTTTAGGTTTAAAAAAATGTAATGAAAAAATGCCTTGTCCGGTTCATGATCAGTTTAAGCTAATTAGAGAAGATCTGAAAAAAATGCTCGAAAGAACAACCATTAAGTCCTTAGCGATGGATTACGCAAAAAGAATAACTTTTTTGAAACGGTAAAAAAAATTTGAATAAATAATGGACATTTTTGTCCAATATAAATCTAGGAATGGAAACAAAAAATATATTTAGTGAATCAGGTATTATTATAACACTATTACTTATTGCTGTACCGGTAATTGTTGCTGCTATATTAATAGTTATGAAAGCCTATGCTGTTATAAATCGATACTTACAAAACAAAAAACTTAAAGAATTTAATGAATATTTAGAAGGACTGAATCCAATAGAATTAGAAAAGTTAGAACAACGAAAGAGAGAACTTGAGTTTTCGTTGTCAAACAATGAACTGTCCGGGGAAGCGGCGCCAATTGATAAAAAAGGATTAATTGATAATATTAGTGATGCTGAAACACTTCGCTTTATTGAGCAAAAGAAAAAAAGCCCTCCCCGCCCCTATATTGAACCCAAACTCACGAAGCTCATTTTATGGTATTTAGGCTGTGCTACTTTTTGGTTGTTATTTGGAACAACCGTTGGAGAATACCTCGGGATAAAATTTATGGCTCCCGACGTGGACCATTCAAGTTGGTTAAGTTTTGGAAGATTACGCCCGGTGCATACAAATGCTGTTTTTTGGGGGTGGGCATCATTAGCAATGTTGGGCCTCGCATACTATGTAGTACCCAGGGTTAGTAATGTACCCATTGCAAACATAAAAACAGGCTATCGATCCCTTATTCTTATTAACGCGTCGGTTATTCTGGGCAGTATATTCCTGATGGCGGGCATAAACAATGGCGGTGGCGAATACAGAGAATACATATGGCCTGTAATGGCTCTCTTTGGTATTGCTGTATTCATCTCTTTACAAAACTTTTTCAAAACCATTGCCAAAAGAACAACTAAAGAAATTTATGTCTCTAACTGGTATATAATTTCAGCTATGATGTTCCTCTTAGTAATAGCAGTAGTTGCGTACTGGCCAAGTTGGCAAACAGGACTAGGTGAAACCATAGTGCAAGGATATTATATGCACCAGGGAGTTGGAATGTGGTTCATGCTTTTTAGTCTTGGATTAATGTACTATTTCCTCCCTCAGCAGTTAAACAAACCCATATACTCATACAGCTTAGGTATTTTGGCATTCTGGGCACAAATTCTTTTCTATACTTTAATTGGAACGCATCACTTTATTTTTAGCGCCATTCCATGGTGGCTTCAAACTGTGGCCATTGTAGGCAGTGCAGGAATGGTTATACCTGTTGTAGCCGGAACAACAAACTTCCTGATGACTTTTAAAGGCTCATGGCATAAACTATCGGGTAGTTATACGCTCCCGTTTTATTTAATTGGTATCATATTTTATTTCACGGGTTCACTACAAGGAACTGCAGAAGCTTTTAGGTTCACCAATCTGGTTTGGCATTTTACCGATTTTACTGTCGCACATTCACACTTGACTATGTATGGTATAATCTGTTTTATGCTTTGGGGGTTTATTTATACCATAGTTCCAAGACTTACCGGTAAAGAACCGCCACAAATAACCGTCGGAGCACATTTTTGGTTAGCATTAATTGGCTTATTGTTTTACACCTTTCCATTAATGTATGGCTCCACACTCAGGGGGCTTATGTGGATGGAAGGAACTAAATCATTTATGGAAAGTGTTGAGTTGATGACCCCCTATTGGCTGTGGCGTGCCATTGGCGGTTCATTAATGTGGCTTTCCCATATTTTGTTTGCTTATAATTTCTATGTGATGGTGAAACGAAAAGATGAAGTGGTAATTCCTGTATCACCAATCGAAATTTTGAAGGCTAAACAAGAATTGGCTAAACAAAAATTAACAAATTAATTTAAACGAAATGGAATTTTTCGATAATCATAAAAAACTATTCGGGACCGCTTTAGGCCTCTTTCTTGGGCTGACATTAATTGTAGCCATTCTTCCTGCAATCAACAATCAGGAAAATAATGCTACACTACCCAACTATGAACCACTAAGCGAACAAGCATTACTGGGTAAAAAAAGTTTTATCGCCAATGGTTGTGTCGCCTGTCATACCCAACAAGTTCGAAATGTGGATATGGATAGAGTATGGGGTAGTAGGCCTGGTATTGCTGCTGATTATGCCGGTATTTCAAGAACAGATTTTTGGCGGAACACTGCCACATTAATGGGAACTGAAAGAACCGGGCCCGATCTGACCAATATAGGAACCAGACAACCAAGTATGGCATGGAATTTATTGCACCTGTATCAACCCAGAGCAGTGGTAAAGCAATCGATAATGCCTGCCTACCCTTGGCTTTTCGAAGTTAAAAATGAAGTAGGTAAAGATGAAGTAGAGGTAGTTCTGCCTGATGAATACAGTAAAGGAATTACCGGGAAAATAGTTGCCACTCAAGAAGCTCTGAACTTAGTAGCATACCTACAAAGCCTGAAACAAACAACTTTACCTGATGGCAAAACACCTGTGGAATTTTTGTACAAGAAAAAGGAAGCGCCAACAATTTCAAACGGAAATACAGTTGGTCCTCCTGATGGTGAGTTACTGTATGCACAAAACTGCATGAGCTGTCATCAAGCCAATGGCGAAGGGTTAAAAGGTGCTTTTCCTCCATTAAAGGGAAGTGCTGTTGTTATGGGTGATGATCTCGAGTTGTTAGTGAATATAATAATGTTAGGATATGATGCCAGGCCTGAATATGCTGTTATGAATGCAGTTGGCACAGACAATAACCTAACTCCGGCAGAAGTAACCGCAATCATTAATCATGAAAAAACAAGTTGGGGGAATAACGCAAAAACGGTGACCCCTGAAGAAGTAGAAAAATTAATGGATTTCGTAAAAATAACATCCAAAAAATAATACCATGAAAATCAGATCATTTTTAATGCTGTTAACTGTTTTGTTCTCGCAAGCCATTTGGGCTTGCCCTACCTGCGATAAACAGCAGCCTGAAATTACTCAAGGTTTAACCCATGGTGCAGGTCCGCAAAGTAATTGGGATTGGGTAATTATTTCCATCATTACAGTCATTACGGTTTTGACCCTCATTTATTCAATAAAATACTTGATAAAACCCGGTGAAAAAAATACTGACCACATTAAACAATCAATCTTTAGTAATTAGCAAGATGCAAGAAGATAAAAGCAAAATAATACTCTTTGTTGATGATGACCCACAACCCGTGGCCGAACTAATAACACCTGTACAATTTGAACTGGACACCCGTAAATTGACTGACGGTGAGCATATACTCAAAATTGTTAGCAAATCACCTACGGGAAGAGAAGGGGTCCGCAAGATTAAATTTATTGTTCGGAACGGCCCGGCAATTTCAATTGAAGGCCTTACTGAAAACAGTGTTGTTGATGGCACCGTTCCACTAATGATAAACGCCTATGATAAAGGTAATCAACAGAATTTTATTATTGAAGGTAGCGAAACACCGCAAACTATCCCCAGTTGGCTATGGATATTACTCATTGCTTTTTTTGGTTGGGCCGCCTATTATATGATTACAAATTTTAGTTTATAAAAGAAATGGCAATAAATAAAGACATACAGAATATTGAAGACGTCAAATTATTGGTGGACACTTTCTACGGAAAAATTCGGGAAGACAAAAAGTTAAAAGATATTTTCAATAACAAAATTCAAGACCGTTGGCCGGAGCATCTTGAAAAGATGTATAGTTTTTGGCAAACTGTTTTGCTAAATGAACACACCTATCACGGTGCCCCATTTTTTCCGCATGCCAAACTTCCGGTTGATGCTACCCATTTTGAACGTTGGTTGGAAATTTTCTTCGAAACCGTCGATTCGCTATTTGAAGGGGATAAAGCCACAAGGGCAAAATGGCAAGGACATAGAATGGCCGAAATGTTCCATTCCAGAATCGAATATTTAAAAGAAAATCCTTCTGGTTTTCTATGATAAGTGTGCAAAGACCCATAGTTGTTATTGCTACCTTTCTGTGGATAGGTTTTGTGTGTGCAATTAGCTTTATGGAAGCCTGGCTCAAATTCAGGGCCCCGGGAATAACCATACCTCTGGGATTAGGTATTGGTCGTTTGGTTTTTAATGCGCTCAACAAAATGGAATGGGTATTTGCAATAGTCATCATCATGAATACAATATGGTCCGGAACGAATCTTTGGAAATGGCAAAATCTATTGTATATTGTTCCTTTAATCCTTTTGCTTGTTCAAACCTTTTGGCTTTTGCCTGTGTTAGATATAAGAGCAGAATTACATATACAGGAAGAAATTGTACCTCCTTCAAACTTACATTTTTACTATGTAGGTATGGAATTATTAAAAGTAATTTGCTTAAGTATTTTTGGAGTAATGCTTTTTAAAAAAACAGCAATATGAATAAAGACCAGATAATCAATGATATTGAAAATAAATATCAGGAATTGGGTGAAAACCCGGAAAATTACTTAAAAGGATTACTTCATGCCAAACCAATAAATTATTGGGATTATGTTGAAGTTGATACACTCCTGTCCTTACAAAAACCAAGAACTAATTTTAAAGATGAAGAAGTCTTCATTATGTACCATCAAGTAACAGAATTATTTCTGAAAATGATGGTTCACGAAATTAAACAATTAGTCTATGAGCCTTTTGAAGAAAGTGTATGGATAGAAAAATTAAACCGGTTAAACCGATATACCAGTATGCTCATTGGATCATTTGATGTAATGAAATACGGGATGGATTATGATGATTATAGTACATTTCGCAGTACATTAACTCCTGCAAGCGGGTTTCAATCCGCACAATTCAGGTTTATTGAGATTTATTGCACGAGACTGGAAAATTTAGTGAATGAAGAAGGAAAGAAAAGGTTGACCAGGAATCCAACCACTGAAGAATATTTTGAAAACATCTATTGGAAAGATGCGGGATTCAATCGAAAAACAGGTAAAAAAACAGTGACCCTTTTACAGTTTGAAGAGAAATATCTTGACTGTTTTATTCAACTGGGAGATAAAATGAGAGGAAATACCCTCGAAGATAAAATTCTGAACACAGAAACAGTTTCTGATAAACTCCACACAAAATTGAAGGAGTTTGATCATTTGTACAATATAGTATGGCCTTTGGTGCATTTGGAAACAGCCCAACATTATCTCGACCTTAGAGGTGAAAATAAAGCTGCCACGGGCGGAAGTGAATGGAAGAAATATTTGCATCCAAAGTTTCAACAGCGAAAATTTTTTCCCACCCTCTATAGTCAGGATGAATTAGCGAATTGGGGAAGTAACATACCAAATACAATTTTACAAAAATGAATATGTAAGAATATCATTGGTATTACAAGACTGCCAAGCCACCTTCTATTTCCATGGACAATTGAGAGAAAATGTACTATTATGAAAAACAAAAATTATTCCTACCAAACAGTAAGTGAAGCTATGAATGAACTTTCAAAAAGAGGCTACACAACCGACTTTTCAATTATTGTAGAAAAGGAATGTTTGGTATGTAATCAAACAGCGAAACAACTGTCACCGGATGAATTTGAAATTGACGAAACCTACCGTTTTGAAGGTGATACTGATCCGGGAGACGAAATGATTGTATACGCCATTTCGTCCATCGAACACAAGCTAAAAGGTCTTGTGGTAAATGCTTATGGAGTATATTCAGACTCCTTGACTTCAAAAATCGTATCTAAACTACATCAGAAAAAATAGATAACATGGATATTGTAAATGCCATTCTTACATACATCAGGAAACCTAAAGAGGAAACACAAGAAACAGCACCCGAAGGATTATGTGCGCTTTGTTGGGGATACCAGGAGTATGACGGAAAAATAAGAACGCTATTAAAAGACAAACAAATAGATGTAAATAATCATAAAGATAGTTACATGCTGATCCAAAAGTTTGTTAAAAGAAATATTGAGGGAATAAAACTAAAAGAAGACGAGGTAAAAACTTGTCCGACATGTGGTTGTAAAAGTAAAGAAGAATGAAAAAACCAATCAAACGTATTGAGCAACTAAAAGCCTTAAGCAGGGAGCACCATCACGGTTTATTGCTTTCCTGGAAAATCAGAGAAGGCATAAAACGAAACATTGAAACGGAAAGAATCAAAAAATATGCTGATTGGTTTTGGAACAATCACCTACAACAACATTTTGAGATAGAAGAAAAATTACTTTTTCCCATTCTGGGTAATCAAAATGAACTGGTAAAGCAAGCTCTTGCCGAACATAGAAGATTAAAACGGCTCTTTGAAGATAAATCAGATATTCAGAAATCTGTTAGTTTGATTGAAGAAGAACTGGAAAAGCATATTCGTTTTGAAGAGCGAATTTTATTCAATGAGATTCAGGAAGTAGCGACCGACGAACAGTTGGAACAAATACAACTGCATCATTCTGACGGTAAGCTTGACGATAATCTCACAGATCCTTTTTGGAAATGACAAGAGCCACTGTAAAATTTACTGTTGCAGAAAACGATGTAGAACAAATTATCGAAACCTACCCTGGCGACTATAAAAACTTGATGGAGTTGCTCAAGGACAAGATGTATTTAGATCCCTTTGGTGAATGTGGTGGTATGGGCAGATGTGCAACTTGTATTATAAAAGTTACAGGATTAAAAGGGATTTCCAGAATTAAAGATCGCAACGAACCAGCAACGCTTTCAAAATTTGGTTATGATACCGCTGATATTCGCCTTTCATGTCAAATTGTAATATCAGCTGATCTGGATGGTGCAACAATAGAAATCTTAGAACAAGACTAACAATAATTTTGTTTTCTATTTGATGTATACTGCAACCATGCTCTTCAGTATCTAAACACCCCTCGGATCAGGTTTTAAGGGTGTTTTTTTGCTCCAGATAATATCAAGGCTATAAAAATCAAATTCTTCAGTTACTTTACCATAGCAAGCATATACACCTTGTCCCCATATGGGAAATTTGTCAACCACATTCGAAAAATGTACAGCATCAAAAAATTCGCCTTCAAGGTCTGTAAACGTACTGAACCGCATCTTTTCCCCTTTGGATGTACTATGAAAACGGGTATTGACAAGAATACCGTAAATAAGTACATTTTTATCTTTATAGGAAGGTAGATCGGCCGTTTTCAGGTCACTTTTCAATTCTTCATCTACCAGGTTGAAATAATCACATAAAGGGAAACCTAACAGCTCCATCTGATCATAGGCTTCTTCCAACCACGAGCATTCCAGTTTTGGGATGGTAAAATTTCTTTGTTCCGGACGGAACAACATTTTTTGTCCTGCAACTTTTTTCGTTTTATTAAGCTTAAACATCATTTGCCACATAATTTCATTTTTTGGGATATTGGTAAACCGGAATGCATTTATGCGGATAAGGATGGTTATCTGCTCAATGCTTATAGGAACACGGTCCAGGAAATCTTCAAATGACCGAAATGGCCCGTGTAGTTGTCGCTCTGTGAGTATCCTGCTTATGGTAAGGGCTTCAAGATTTTTAAGGTAGCCAAATCCCAGATATATATTTTTCCCACGTATACAATTCGGGTGATCGCTGTTGTTAATGCATGGAGCATGGATAACACCCCCGCACATTCGTGCTTCATGTACATATAAAGCTGTACTGTAAAACCCGCCTCCATTGTTTAAGACTGCCACCATAAATTCCAACGGAAAATAATGTTTTAAATAGAGGCTTTGGTAACTTTCTACAGCATAAGATGCCGAATGTCCTTTGGCAAAAGCATAACCTGCAAAACTTTTTATCTGTTCCCACACATCAAAAATCAGTGTATCCGTATAACCTTTTTTGCGGCAGTTATCGATAAATTTCTTCTCCACAGCCTCAAATTCTTTCTTTGACCGGTATTTACCGCTCATTCCCCTGCGGATAACATCCGCCTCCCCGAGATCAAGTCCGCCAAAAATACTGGCCACCTTCATTACATCCTCCTGATAAACCATAACCCCATAAGTTTCAGGCATGATTTCATGGAGGATCGGATGTGCTTTTTTTCGTTCTTCAGGATTGCGGTGCCTTTTAATATATTCGCTTTTCATACCGGAGCCTGAAACCCCGGGACGAATGATTGAACTGGCGGCGACAAGTTCGAGGTAACTGCCGGTTTTTAATTTCCGCATGAGTCCGCGCATGGCAGGTGATTCTACATAGTATGCACCTATAGCCTTTCCCTGGCTAAGTAACCGGTTGATGTTTTCGTCTGTTTTAAACTTTTCAACATGCGTAATATCTATATTAGGAATTTCCGGCCTGTTCTCTCGAATAATTTCCAGGGCCTCCTTAATCTTTGCCAGTCCGCGCTGACCAAGGATATCAAATTTAAAAATACCGGCATCCTCGGCAATAATCATATCAAACTGTACTGTAGGGAATCCTTTTGGGGGCAAGTCAGTAGCCGAATAATAGTGAACAGGCTTTTCCAGGATAAGTATCCCTGCGGCATGCACGCTCAGGTGGTTCGGGAAATTTTTAATAAGCTCACCATAACGAAGTACCAATTGAGAGATTTCATCTAAATCTTTCGGATTGTAATGTCCGTCCGATAATTTGTCGATCTCTTCCTTAGGTAACCCGAAAACCTTTCCAAGTTCACGTACTACAGCACGGTATTTAAAGGTATTGTAAGTAGCGAGCAGGGCCACATTTGGAAACCTTTCAAAAATATACCGGGTAACATCTTCCCTGTCTTTCCATGAAAAGTCAATATCAAAATCCGGGGGCGAGGAGCGATACGGATTGATAAAACGTTCAAAATAAAGATCTAACTCAATAGGATCTACATCAGTTATACCGGTCAGATAGGCCACAATGCTATTGGCTCCGCTGCCCCGCCCAACATGAGGATATTGATTTCTTTTAGCGTATGAAACAATCTCATGGTTGATAAGAAAATAAGAGGTAAAATCCATTTTCCTGATCACATCAAGTTCTATGCTGATCCTTTTCATTACTTTTTCGGAGGGTTGAGGATATCTTCTATAAAGGCCTTCGTCACAAAGTTGCTTGAGATAGGCAAAATCTTTTTCAGGTGATTCTCCAAATATTTTCTGGTTCTGGGAAGTTCTTTCTTTACCAAATTCGAAATTAATACTACATTGATCTAGCAGCTCTCGTGTATTTTCAATTATTTGGGGAAATTCTTCAAAAGCTTTCAGGAGATCTTTAATGTGCAACATTTTTTCTCCCTTATTGCACTGTTCAGTTTCTCTAAGCTTACTAAGGAGTGTATTGTTATCGATAGCCCTGAGTAGTCTGTGTGCATTAAAATCTTTTTTATTCCGAATGGTAACAGGTTGTTGAATGACCAATTTATCGGTAAGGTTTTTGTACCGTGAAAATGGAAGTTTGCGCAGTTCTTCAACGGACACCCCTATAAATTCATGCGAAGCAAAATCATTTCGTTCCTGTTGCATCATTTTTTCAAACGGGTAGATGATGAATGCATTTTCAAAAGTGGGAGCACGTTCCGGGATTTCCTTTTTTGTATGAGAATATTTTGATAAAAAAGCATTTAATTCCCGGAAACCTTCATTGTTTTTTGCAATGCCTATAAATTGTTGTTCAGCTCCATTTCTAAAGTCGATACCTACTATCGGTTTAACATCATAAGAGGAAGCATATTGAATAAAGTTAAGGCATGCTGAAGTGTTATTGATGTCAGTAAGTACCAATTCATTTACATCATTCTTCACAGCCAGTTCCAGAAGTTCAATTTCCGAAAAAGTGCCAAAGCGTAGCGAATAGTATGTGTGACAATTTAAATACATTACTGATGTCTGTGTGCATGTAGGGTGGGTGGTTCACCGCTAAACGGATTACGATACCCACCAATAGTCTTAGCCCCCATAGAGGACGCCCGCATAACACTTAAATCCCCAAAACGACTACGGATCTTATCCATGGCATTGTACAGGTTAAGCATTTCTTCCGAATCGTCAAACAGGTTAATCTGATAATTACCTCCAACCAGGTCGCTGTATTTTACTCCCACAAGACGAATGAGCAATCTTCTTTCATACAATTTCTCGAAAAGCGAGACAATCTGAGGAATTAGGATATGGTCAGCACTGGTATACGGAATTTTGACTTGCCTGGAATGCGTATTAAAGTCTGAATAACGGATCTTCACACTGATACAGGAAGTAAGTTTATTTCCCCTTCGCAACTGAAAGGCCAGGTTCTCGGCCATAGCCTTAATGGTGGTCCGCAACATTTGCATATCAGTGGTGTCCTTATTAAAGGTACGCTCTATAGAGATCGATTTTCGCTCATGAAAAGGTATCAAGGGTGGATTATCCAATGCGTTCACCCTTTTCCAGATCAGCAGGCCATTTTTTCCCAAAGCACTCATCATCAGTTCTACGGGCATTTCCTGGATGGTATGGACTTTTTCGATACCAAGGTTCCGTAGCGTTTCATACGTTTTTTTACCGACCGCAGGAATTTTTCTGATAGACAAGGGAGCCATAAAAGGTTTTTCATATCCTTTATCTATTACCAGTTGGTTATTGGGTTTCGCCTCCCCGGTAGCTATCTTAGAAACGATCTTATTATGCGACAAACCGAACGAGATAGGCAGCCCGGTTTCATTTATGATGGTTCTCCTTAACTCCGTTGCATATTTATAAGTTCCAAAGAATTTATCCATACCGGATAAATCCACATAAAATTCATCTATACTGGATTTTTCAAACAGCGGTACCTTCTCCTTGATTATCTCTGTAACCAGCTGTGAATATTTTGTATAAGTTCCTGAATTACCTTTAATCACTACAGCTTGAGGGCAGAGTTGCCGGGCTACTTTCATAGACATACCGGAACGGATACCAAATTTCCGGGTCTCATAACTACAGGCGGACACTACTCCCCTATCTCCCATCCCACCAACCAGTAAAGGCCGGTGAAGTAAGCGACTATCAATAAGCCTTTCACAGGATACAAAAAATGAATCAAGATCTAAGTGTAAAATAATTGATTTCATAATTACAAAATTAACTACAATAAATAGTATATTGTGCTTATATTTGTAGCATTATGTCAATCGTATCAAAAAATATCCGTCACCTGAGGCAGTTAAAAAAACTGACCCAGGAAGAACTTGCTGATGAGTTTCATATTCCACGTTCACGCATAGGGTCTTATGAAGAAGATCGTTCTGCTCCACCTATCGACATGCTGATAAGATATTCGGAATTCTTTAAACTACCTGTGGATATTCTGCTGAAGAACGACCTGACCAAGGCATCGGACATGTCTTTCATCCAGGTAGGTAATAAGCGAATTCTGTTTCCTATTTGTGTTGATGAGCATAATGAAGACCTTATTGAGATTGTTCCTGCTAAAGCTTCTGCCGGATATTTGTCAGGATACGATGATCCTGAATACATAGAGCAACTTCAGAAAATAAAATTGCCTTTTCTTCCCACCGGAAAGCACCGGGCGTTTCCCATAAAAGGAGATTCTATGTTACCGATGAAAGATGGCTCTTACGTAATAGGAAAATTCATTGACGACCGTAGCGACATTAAAAGCGGATCTACCTATGTAGTGCTCACTACAAACCAGGGCATGGTATACAAACGGGTGTACAACAAAATTGAGGAAAACAACACTTTGCTTTTAGTATCTGATAATAAACTTTACGAGCCTTATGAAGTTTCTATAGACGATGTGATAGAACTATGGGAATTTACCTGTAGTATCCACACCCAGGAATACGATGAAAATGAACTGAAGCTGAGCAGTATCATGACAATGTTTAATGGGTTAGGAGTTGAACTGGAGGATTTAAAAAAAAGCCTTAAAAGTTAATGAAATCAATTTGCTTTAGTTTATATACCAGTTGTCATTCACGGCACACTTTGCACATCTTATCTCCACCCAACTTCTTCATTATAAGATTTTTCCCTATTTTTAAGAAAAGTTATGTTTATACACCCAATTTTAGGTAATTAAACGCAATTAATAGAGTTTATATGCGAGTTAGCGGTCAGCATCGTACGACCCGAAAACGAACAGAAATGACAAACGATTTTGTAAATAGAAAAGGAAAGCTTGACGACTTGACAGAAATGCAAAACCTGTTTGTGAACACTATAACGGCAATTTGCAAAACTGACTATGATAGCAACCAAATTGCAGTATGGGCTTCGGGCATTGACAATAAACAGCGTTGGCACGACATTTTGACTAATCAATTTGTTATAGTAACTCAACACGCAGACAAAATTGTTGGTTTTGCGACACTTGACAACGGAAATTATATTGACCTTTTTTACGTTCACAAAGACCACCAACGACAAGGAATAGCACAGCGCCTACTTGACGACATCGAAGCCGAAGCAAGACGATTAAAACAAACGACTTTGACTTCTGACGTAAGTAAAACTGCAAGACCGTTTTTTGAAAAAAATGAGTTCAATGTTCTGAGAGAACAAAATATCCTACTAAAAAATGTAAGTTTAACAAACTACAAAATGACCAAACACTTTGATAACGCAAAAATGCCGAACCGCTAACACGGGTTTTGCGTCAGGCGGGCTGACGTGCAAACTTGGAGCTTTGTGCTTCTATTCAAGTTCAGTGCTGGTTGACAGTTTTGTGCTCCGAAACCCGCCCGAACGCAAAGCCCGAAACCGTTGGTATTAATTAATCAGAATGGCAAGACCCAGAATACCA
>CALGUD010000105.1 GCA_937901915.1 uncultured Flavobacteriaceae bacterium | reverse complement strand
AAGATACAAAAAATATATGATAAAAACAACTTAATTTACTGGTAATCAGTGTATTATACTAATATATTTATCGATTTTATAATTGAGAAAATAACAATATAGAACAAAAAAAGTCGGAAGAATAATCTTCCGACCATGAATAGCTAATTGCCGCTTTTTTTCTTTAATTCAAACAGGTCAAGTCGCCTGTCTTTTAAATTCCTTACACTACCAAACTTATTCAATTCACGTAGTAAATCTATATCAACATCAGCAATGAGTATCATTTCTGTGTTTTGTGTAGCTTCAGCTTTTATACCATTGGTGGGAAATGCAAAATCACAAGGTGTAAAAACCATGGATTGTGCAAATTGAATATCCATGTTATGCACATTTGGTAAATTACCAACACTCCCTGCAATTGCTACATAACATTCGTTTTCAATAGCCCTGGCACGGGCACAATTTCTTACCCTGGAGTATCCGTTCTGGGTATCGGTTAAAAAAGGAATAAATAAAATATCCATTCCTTCATCCGCAAGCAGTCTGCTAAGTTCCGGGAATTCGGAGTCATAACAGATCAGAATTCCGATCTTTCCACAATCCGTATCAAAAGCCCGCAATTGATTTCCACCCTGCATTCCCCAAACCTTAGCTTCATCGGGGGTTACATGAAGTTTTTCATATCGTTCAATGGCTCCGTCCCGTTTGCATAAATAACCTACATTATAAAGCAGATTATCTTTTATCTCGGGCATACTTCCTGTAATGATATTAATGTTATAGGATATGGCCAACTCTGAAAACTTTTGTACAATATCAGCAGTATGCTTTGCAAGCTCCCTGATAGCCATGGATTCCGACAGGTGATTATTTTCAGCCATAAGCGGCGCATTAAAAAACTCCGGAAATAAGGCAAAATCGGACCGGTAACCGGAAACAGCATCTATAAAAAACTCAGCCTGCTGCATTAATTCTTCCAGGTTTTTATAGGGCCTCATTTGCCACTGAATAAGTCCTAATCGTATGATTTTTTTCTTAGTTACGGCTTTTTTTACCGGTTTTTCATAATAAATATTGTCCCACTTCATTAAAACTGCGAAGTCATTAGACGCATCATCACCTTCCAGGTATCCTTTTAAAACTTTTGACGGGTGAAAATCATTTGATATCTGGAAATTCAACACAGGATCATGTATCTCTTTTCGTTTTACCTTTTCTATATATTCTTTGGGCGATAAACTATGGGCATGTTTATGATAATAAGGCATCCTTCCACCAAAAGCGATTCCTTTTAAATTTAACTTTTCGCAAAGTTCTTTCCGGTAATCATAAAGTCTTCTTCCAAGTCTTAAACCACGGAATTCCGATTTAATAAACACATCAATTCCATAAAGGATATCGCCTTCATTGGTATGTGTTTTAAAAGTATAATCCCCTGTAATTTCTTTATAGGTATGGTGTTCATCAAATTTATCGTCTTCTACGATCAATGACAACGCACAACCAGCAATTAAATCGTTTACTTTAATAACTACCTGGCCTTGTGGGAACATATCAATAAGCGATTTAATGTGGTGTTCCCTCCAATACGCATCCGGCATATTCTTATAAGCCTCAATCATAGCTGCCTTTAGCTCCTGGTAATCATCTACATTTAAGTATGTCAATTCTATATTTTCAATTTCCTCCATCATTGTAATTAGTTATTGGGTTACTAAGTTACTAAGTTATTGTTGCAGTTTAATCGTTGAATCGTTTATTTGTTTAATCGGGGGTTATTTTATTGCCACAAATTCACGAATATTTAGCAATGGAGCTTGGGATTTGGGGTTTGGAGTTTGGGGCTTAGAGTCATACGGTCAACGTTATTCAGGGAACCACAAGATACAAGGCACAAGAATCAAGACACAAGAATCAAGACACAAGACACAAGAATCAAGACACAAGACAATTCCGCATTCATAATTTGCATCCGTCACCCGTCACCCGGCACCGGTCATCCAACCTCCATCATTCTGCATTCTTAATTCTGAATTCTGCATTAACTTACTCCGCTCCCGGAAAGAACAGCTCAAGATAGAGATCCACTTTATTATTTTTTTCTCCTTTAACTTCGAGGTCAAAGTCGATGGTATTAAAATGGGAGAGGCCCAGGATCCGGTCTATCTGGAAGTACATTTCTACATAAATTTGTTCGGTAATATCACGTATGGTAAGGTCGCCTGTGACCATGTATATATTTTCTTCCAACTCTTCAATTTTTGTACTTTGAAAAGTGATATGTGGAAATTCACTTTCGTTAAGTTTACTTTTACTAAGCAACTTTTTATCGCGGATGATGTTGCCGGTATTGATGGTTTTAACCGTTGCAGAACCCTGGATTTCAGATTTATCAAGGTTTTTCGGATCCAGTATGATATAGGTATCTATCCCTGAAATAGTCCCGTAAATTTCCTGTGATTCAATAGCAATATTGATATAAGAAGTATCAGGATCAGTCTTTACAAGATTTTGTTGAGCATAAAAAGGGGCTACTGCAAAGAATATGATAATGTATAAGAGATGTTTTTTCAGTTCCATATATAATACAATGTAAACGGTTAATTATAAATTATCTTTTACAATACCATTCATTTATTATGCCAAATAAAAATTATGACTAAAAATAAGCCTTTTCATTAGTTTAAATTCATCGGCCAAAATTAAATTATTAAAAGGTAATTAACAATAAGTTAAAGGAAGTTTTACGGTGATTATCGTGTTTTTTAGAGAAAATACCCTCTATCACATTCAACTGATAGATTTAACATTCATAATTTAACTATCTTTAATACAATAGTATGAGGTAAAATATGGTTCAATAAATGTCTTTGTTTTTCGTTTTTATAAAAAAGTTTTCAATGATGCGCTTATTAAGATTATTTCAATATTCCTTTTTACTATGTGTAATTGGATGGATTACAGGATGTTCATCCGATGATGATTCGCCCAAAAATCAACCGGACATTGAAGAGAATGATACGGATCCTAAAGATATAGAATCCATGATGATTTTTCCCGGAGGCCATCCATTAAACATGGATGTTTCTTCTTTGCCGGTAGACCCGAATTCCGATGCTATTTTAAGCAATATAGGACTCACAAAAGGCCTTTTTGCCGATTTTGGAAGCGGTTTATATGAAGGATCCATCATTGGTATACCCTATGTAGCAGTTACTAATGATCAGCCACCCATACAGGTCACGTACCGGAGCAACAGTTATGATGGTAATTATGGAGATGAAAGTGACCCGGGCCCGTTTCCTATTCCGTTAAGTATACCGCTGGAAGGGGGTGGGGAAGGGGATAGTCACGCCATTACGGTGAATGTGGATGACGGCATGCTGTACGAACTGTATAACGCCAGTGTAAATGGAAATACGTGGGAAGCATCTTCAGGGGCAGTTTTTAATTTGAATAATGAAGAATACAGGCCTTTGTACTGGACATCTGCTGATGCTGCCGGGTTACCTATTTTTCCTTTATTGGTACGGTATACTGAAATTGAGGAAAATGGTGAAATAGACCATGCCATCCGTTTTACCATTCGCAGAAGTGCCATTTACGAAGGATTTGTACATCCTGCAAGGCATTTGGTTTCCGGGGAAACGAATAGTAATTTATTACCCTTTGGCGGACGTTTACGTTTAAAGAATGATGTAGATATTAGTTCCTTTTCTGAAACCAACCAGGTGATTTTAAGTGCAATGAAAAAACACGGTTTAATTTTAGCAGATGTAGGCAGCGATATGTTTATAAGTGGTGCCCCGCATGATGATTGGGATAACAGTGACTTGAAAGAATTGGGACAAATAAAAGTCACTGATTTTGATGTGCTGGAATTGGGGGAGATTATAGGAAATTAAATGCTTAAGTTGAAATTAATTTTTATAAATAATGAAGGGGAGAAGGGTATAGCCAAATACTTAAGTCAACTTTTCAAGCCCTGAACTTTGTTCATATTTATAGGTTCCGTTTTTATCTTCCAGGATAAAGTTTCCCAGAAAGGGGTTTGTATCAGATTCGTATTGCAATACTTTAAACGTAAGAGGGTCTAATTCCAGTTTATTTTCATAATGATAGATATTGTTTGAGTCGAAAATAAACCCGTTTTTATTGACCGTAAATTTTTCAATATCTATATCAATAACCTTGTCTTTATAAAAAACATGGTTTTTATCTTTTGCAAAACAAAAATCCAGATATACAAAGGTATTTAGATCGGCGGTTTCTATTTTTTCGTAAAAGGGGTAGCCTTTATCTTTAGATTCGTAATACACCCCGTTTTTGTCTTTCCAGAATAATGTGTCCCAACGGTCGGCTACATATGTAAATGTTTTACCGTCTATGCCCGGTACTATAAAATATTCCCAGGTGATATCGGGATCAAGAAAAGTTTGCATGGTAACCGGACTGGTATGTATCAATTTACTGGAAAAAACGTGGTTTTTGTCCGTGAAAGCATTTCCGGTTTTTTTAAACGTATAAGGATCAGCCATAGGTACTTCAGTGAATTTCCCTTTAGAAAATGAATTAAGTTCAAACACTTTTTCGTTAAAGGAATAGAACTGATCAAAGAGGAGGTATGGATTCTCTGGGGTGGCTATTGAAATTCTATGCGGTTTTTCTATGAGTTGCTGTAGTTCCTGGTATTCTTTATAAGCAGACCGAAAGGGTTTATAAAAATAATTTCGCTTTTTTAAAGCGAGTGCGGGTTCCGGAAAGTCATTTTTAGTTCTAAAACTCCAGAAACGATCTATAAGTAGAGTTACGGTTTCGTTTTTTATTTTAGAAGCCGGAATTTTAGAACATGAATTCTTTTCAATTTGGTATCCGTGAACCACATCGGGCGCTATGGATGTAACAACGGCGTAATCAACACTTTGTGTGTCTTTGAATTTAGCTAAAAGATTTAGGATTTCTTCAAAACCTGAAATACTATTTTCCTGGTAATAACTGAGTATATAGGCACAAAAAAAGAGTTCTTTTTCTGTATTGTACTGAAAAAGAAACACATTTCTGGAATTTTTTTCACAACTGTATAGGAATGGCGTAAAAAAATGAATGACTTTATTGAATTTTTTATCACCGGTTACAGGAATAGATCTGGTACTGTTTAAAAATTTCTTAAAAAATTTTTCACCAATGTGTACCTGCAATAAAATTCCTGTGTGTTTATCCATGTTTGTTAAAAGTGTCAAATTTTAAGTTAAGGATGCAAAGATAGGAACGTAGGGGTTTTATTTACAATCTCCTTATGGATTTATATTTTCTATTTTACATAATATAAATTATAGAACAAATATGTTATAGCAAATTGCGTATAGCTTTGCTATTTGATATAAAATCAGTTCTAGTGCTTTAGTACTAGAACGGCAACGATTTTATGTCAAAGCAATTTGCGGCTCGTTAGTTATATTCGTTGCTATAATTACTCACAAAGTTTTTATTGTTTTTCTAAGGAGTTCGTGAACACTTTGTGTTTCTATTATGTAAAATATCCCAGAAGCTGTTTTATTTCTTTACGATATTCAGTACCTGGGTCATTAAACTATTAATCGGTGTGCTACGCACAGTTTTTTATTTACTCACGTAAATTATATTAATATTTAGGAGTTCGTGAATGTGTAAACACATTTGTTTCTATAATTTGTCATTATGTAAAATTACTCATGTAATTTTTATTGTTTTTAGAGGTATTCGTGAATGCAAATTTAAATTTGCATTTGCCGCGCACAAACGCTTATTGTTTAATAAAATCAAATTGTATACACAATTTATTTTATACACCCCCGATGTTTCGGGGCCCAACGCCTGGCCACCGCACCCGCCCGTACCGAACGGCACGTTCGGGCGGGAAAAAAAGCTTAACCTTTTAGGATTGTTTAAAATTCTCGTATTCGAGGAAAATCCTGCAAGATTTTTTTCCAGAGTATTATTGTGAAGTTACTCGCAAGAGCTTAAAATTTCTCTTTGCCAGCCGCATCATCTCGCAGATTTTAAAAATTAATTCACTGGATTAATTTTTAAAACTCGTCTAAGCCCTTGCTCTAAAGTTGCTATAATTCAACATTTTTTAATATCTTTCTTTTTTTCTTGACCGCGCTCCGCCATAGCGGCTACGCGACGGCGCAGTGAAAAAAGAAACAACCCGCCCGAACGTGCCGTTCGGTACGGGCGGGAAAAATCAAGAAAGAATTGCGAAGCAATCACGAATTCCTTATTAAAAAATAGAAAAACCATGAGTAAATATGCTTCCATGCGCTCTGTCCAAATGCAAGTAATTCTATTAAAGTATTTTACCCGACGGGTAAAGACGTAAACCTGCCTACCGGCAGGCAGGCGCCTTTAATGAATTACTAAGCATTTGGAAATTCACCCCTCTAACCTGTGAAATAAGATTTGAGCCTGTTTCTAAGAAACATTTTACCGTAATGTGTTTTTAAATATTTCTCACGTTTTAAGGCATCTGCTTGTTCTAAACAGGCTTCAAAGTAAATTAACTTGAATGGTCTTCTGTTCTTTGTTGATTCTACATAGCCTTTCTGGTGTTGCTCAAATCTTAAATTCAAATCTCTTGTATATCCAGTATACAAATTACCATCTTTTTCGCTATGTAAAACATATGTATAAAACATACTCAAAGATAAAGATTTGAATTTATTTCACAGGTCAAGCGCCGGCCCGCATTTCTTTCTGGCCACCACCCATATAAATGTTGCTTATTAGTTGAATTTAATCAATAAGCTGTTAAAGATTCTTTTAATTTCCCATAACACTTTTCCGCCAAGGGTTTTAACGAAGTTCCGTTTCTTGTAACTTTATAGTTTGCTGCTTCATTCAAGAAATTTAAATAGGTTTCCATCCAGTCATCGTCAATTTCTGTTTTTTTGATCCCCATAAGTAGTGCTATAATTTCTAACAGGTTTATATCAAACACCCCTACTCTATCTTCCAATCCAATATTTTCGAGATTTAACACCAGTTGGCTGTGCTGCATATTACATTGTATTAAACTGATGATTAAATCTTTATTTTTCATGTTAAATAATTGGTTTTAATGATGTTTTTATTGATTGAGCACACACAAATATAAGTATAACCTATGGTTTATTAAAATATTTTCATAGGTTATTCTAATAAAAATACAGATTAAACATATGTTTACATTTGTTTTACCTATATATTAGAATTAACGAAATTGCGTAAAGCCCCTGTTTTAGCTACTTTTGTAGTGTATGGAAGAAAGAATTAATAGAATAAAAGAAGTTTTGGTCATTAAAGGGATGAGTCAAAAAGAATTGGCTGCTCAATTGGGTAAAAATCCCAATACGGTTACTGCCATGTGCAATAATAAATCTCAACCGCATTTAAAAGACCTTAAGCGAATTGCTAAGATCCTGGATGTAGATATCCGGGAATTGTTGGTGCCTACTAAAAAAGATTCATAACATATTGTTGTATGCTCGTGCTTAATCTGTATCAAATCCTAAATCTTTTATCTTGTCTATAAATTGATTGTTTGCTTTTTTTGGAATAGCCCATATTAGTAAATGTTTTGGCCTTGAACTTGCCACATAAGCAAACCTTACAAATTCTTTCTCTTTTGCATCTTGACTCAACCATTGTTCAAAATGTCCGCCTTTGCTTTTTTTATCCTTAGCCGAAACAACTAAAACTGCGTCAAGCGTTTCTCCTTTAACATTGTGAAAGGTTGTCATTCTAATTTTTTCAGAATAACTATTTTGACTTGCTTTGATTGTATCAATTACAAGTTTAGTTGCTGAACCATTAGGTGATTTAATTTTTGCTTTTACAGAAGCCCAGTCATTCGTTGGTGTACGGAAGTTATCCCAATAGTTTTCTAAAAAAGGTTTCAGTTTAGCAACCCATTGTGACCATGTTAAACTTGCAAAGGGGTAAATGCCTGATGAAATATTTGTAGCCTTTTCAATTAAGTCACTAAGTTGTTTTCTCCATTCAACTTGATTATAAGAATCAGGACAATATTGATGTTGATGATTCCCGTTGCCGTCATACGCAAGCATAGTAATAGATTTGCCGATTTGCTGCAAAGCATTTTGCATGTCTTTGCCTGTCCTTGGATTGTTAGTCCAGCAGTTCAAACCATTTGCAAACAATTCAATTTTGGATAAGCCCGAAGTTGGATTGCTACGAAAACCAGAAAGTGTTGCATGTGCTCTTGCAAGTATTCCACTTTTACTAATTTCAATTTTTGATTCTGGTTTTTGAATTGTTGAGTTAATCAGATTCAAATAGTCAATAAATTTTTGAGGTAGTTGTGAAAAATCATCGGCTGTATATTCCCAAAGAATACAACTTTTAGCTGTTCTTTCTTCTTCATTTCCTACAACTGTAATAGGCATATTTCCAGTATGGTATTTTTCAAGTCCAATTGAAACATTGACAATCTTTTGATTGCTCCTGAAATTTTTCGTCAATAATTTTTCAGTCAATTTATTGTCAACTATGAAAGCATTTATTTTTTCTACATATACTTTCTTGAATTCATAAATTGATTGATTATTGTCGCCTACAAAATGTATGATAGCACCATTTTGATTTAGAAGCTTTAGGATTTCAAGTTGATTATTTGATAGGTCTTGGCACTCATCAATTACAATTATTGGAAAACGTTTTATAATATTCTTTAAAATGGTTTCGTTTTTCTTTAGCAGGTAATAGCATAAAAATTCTGCATCAGCATATGTTGCTAAACCAGCTTGTAAAAACTTTTTTTTGTTTTCTTTAAGGTCATTGGTATTCGTTGTAGAAACTGCTGACAAATCTAAGGTTCTACTTTGAGATTGTAAGCCGACAGGATTTGAGCATTCAAAATAGTAGTCATTCACCCATGCTACCTTAAACGGATTGTAGGATAAGACAGTTTGAAACGAAGTCAAAAAATCATAGCGTTCCTCATTGTCAACAAGCCGATAACTCTTGTCTGATTTTTTACCTTTGTAGCCCGTTGTTTTATGTGCAAAGGGATGTAGTATATATCCGTGTAGCCACGAATCTATGGTTCCAATATAATGAGGATGCTGCGTTGAGTTTGTTCCTCCAAATTTTTTTATCCTGTTTGCTATTTCTTTTGCAGCGTTTTTTGTGAAACTAAGAACTGCAAGCCCATTAAATTTTTCCTTCCATTCAGCAATTTCATAGGCTGCTTTTATACCAACTACTTCTGTTTTTCCACTGCCCGGACAAGCTTTTAAATAACATGGATTATCAATTGGGTGTAGAATAAAATCAAGCTGTTCTTCGCTTAGATTTCTGTCTAAGGAACTTAGCCTTGTTTTTACTAAAGCAAGTTTATCTTCTATCGACAATTCAGGCATTGGCTGTTTTTGGTTTTATGTCAGTAACCCATAAAATTGCATCTTCAATATACTTTGGAATAGCAAACTCTATTCCTGTTTCTGTAGCTAATTTGTAAGCTAACTTCTGAGCAAACTCGCCCTTTGTCTTTTCAATAAGAGAGAGAAGGTTAAAACACTCCTCTGCTTTATCTTCTATACTACAAGTTGTCCAATCTTTTTTTGATTTGTCTTCGGCCTCCTTCGCACCTGCAACCATGTTGCTATAATCCTCAAAAATTATTTTATAAAGTGTTTGAAGATTATTTTTCTCCATTCCCAAATCATATTCAAATGTTTTCAAGTTGGTGAATATTCTGCAATATTTTGATTCATGAAGCAGCAATTCATCTGCATAATCGGTGCTGTGTGTATTTCCACACTTACAAGGGTTGGTGGGTATCGGTTTGGTTTCACTAACCTTTTGTGGGTCGCAATCTGTAATCCCTGCACACCGAATTGGAATAAAAGTAACATCGTAAAGTGGATTACCTTTCTTATCAAGTTTATATCCTTGGAATAATTGCATGAAATGTTTGAAATAAATTCCGTTCAAATTGATTATTGAAACTCCGAAATCATCTAAAGTTTTAAGGGAGTTTACCTCATTGCCAAGATGAGTTTCTATTACTCTTTTTGCAAGTTCCTTTATAACCAAAGCTTCTGCAATTCCTTCAACAAATAGAATTCCCTTTGCGAAAAATAAAGTTGATTTTGTGATGTCAAGCCAGCGTTCAAGGAAAAACAAACTTTCAGGATTTAACTTATAATCTGCTATTAAGGATGAAGCGGGATTACTCCCTTCATTAATTGTCAGAACATTTAGTGAGCCTAAACCACATGATGCTGTAATTGTAGCGGAGTGTGTAGTAACAATTATCTGAAATCCACTCTTATTTGACTGCTGTTGTAAATATTGCAGAAGTTTAATTTGCAGTTGAGGGTGCAAATGAGCTTCTGGTTCTTCTATTAAAAGAATTTTGTGTTTGGTATTTTCCTTTTCTAATCCGTCCAACTCAGCTAAAACCGTAGCTAAGTATAGAATATTATTATAACCTAAACTGTTTTCTGAAATATCTCTAAAAAGTTCAGGTTTAGTTAAATCATTTATTTTGGGATAAAATAATAAACGAAGTCTTTCTACAATTCTATCAAAGTTAACTTCTGCAAATTGTATTATAGCGTCTTGCCCTAAAACAGTTCCTAAACTTTCTTTAAGATATTTTTTGATTGCTTTGTTTACAGCCAATATGGTTGGGTCGTCAAGAAGTTTTGCATTAAAAATTTCAAAGTCTTCTTCAATTTTGTGTTTTGGTTCTCCCTTTTTCGGTTTATCTTTTCTAAAAAGTCTTGAAAGTCTTGAACCACGAAATGCTTCTAGTTTACTTTCAGCATCTCTTAAGGGCGGTAAATATATACAGCTAATAGCATTTACAAGTTCCCATTCAAAAATACCAACAACTGATTCACCTCCCCAAGTAGTATGGTCAAACCTTCCTCTGTTATTTGGTTTATTGTCAATCTTTTTATTCAGGTATGCTTTAGTGTTGTCTGTCGCATCCAACCAAGGGAGATAGGCAATTTGTTCCGTGTCCTTTAATGCAGAGAAAGTTCCTTTCACTTCAATACTTTCTGCACCTCCTTCTCTGACTGATTTGTCAATTGGTCTGTGAAAATGTGATTCGGAAATTCCGATTCTGCCAAACTCGTCTTCATTGAGCAAAAGTCTTATTGCATCAATTACTGCAGTTTTACCGCAACCATTTTCTCCAATTAGTACGGTTAAGCCTTCATTGAGTTTGATATTGAATTCAGCATTGAAAACCTTGTATCCCTTTATTTTAATTTCTGATAGGTACATCTAAAAACATTTTCTGATTTTGAATCTGTGTTTATCGCATGGCATACAACTATATATAAACTCTATTAATTGTGTTTACTCACCCAAAATTGGGAGTATAAACTCAACTTTTGTTAAAAATAGGGAAAAATCTTATAGGAAGAAGCTGCTAAAGTCATATTTTCTGGGCGTGCCCCTCCTCTACTTCGCTAAAGCTTCGTAGCTAGTCGGGTCGGGCTA
>CALGUD010000104.1 GCA_937901915.1 uncultured Flavobacteriaceae bacterium | reverse complement strand
GCCTGAAGGAAGTTATATGATGAGGGCTTATACGAGGTTCATGCAAAATCAAGGAGAGGAATATTTTTTTAAGAAAAATATTGTTGAAAATAATAATTTAGTAGAATCTAACATTACCGGAAATTTTATACCTGCAGAGAAAGTAAGAGATACTTTAGTATTGGAGTTTAGTGGAAGGGACCCTTTTCTAAATGCCAAGCCCGTTAAAAAAGTAGTGCCAAAGAAAACTACTTCACCAAAAATTTATAAGAAACCACAAGTAAATATAATATGGCCTCAAATAGAATATTATGGCTTTGTGAAAAGTAATAACAGTAAAAATGAATTGGCAGTAATAAAAATTGACGGTAAATTATACAAGGCAAGAAATAAAGAAAATATAGATGAATTAAAAATCTTACGGACATATTCAGATTCGGTTGAAATTGAACTTCATAGGAATAAACGGTTCTTTTACAGAAAAAAGTGATAAATAATTTTTTTCTTACAAAAAAAAATATATTTTTGAAAATTCTTAAAAAAAACCAAAAAAAATGTTAAAAATGCTTCCGCTGATTAATAGCATTTTGATTCTGATTTTAATAATAACAGGTTGGATCATTTTTCAGAAGCATACTAATAAACCCGAAATGGCATATATAAACAAAATTGAATTATTCAATAAGTTTAACATGACTAAGGATTTAAATAATAAATATTTACCGGAAATAAATAATTTAAAACATACCATAGATAGTTTATATACAATTTATAAGATATTTTCTGATCAAGGTAATGAAGAAAAAAAATTGGAAATTGAATCACAACTAAAAGGGTATGATCAGGAGCTTCAGCTGAAAGGGGATTATATGTCTACAGAATTGAGCAAGCAAGTGTGGGACAGGCTAAATGAATATGTAGAAGATTACGGAAAATCAAATAAGTATACAGTTATTTTAGGAACTCAGGGAAAAGGTACTGTAATGTACGCAAAGGAAGGGATAGACGTTACAGAAGAGTTCATCGTTTATGCAAATACTGTTTATGAAGGAAATATAATCAACTAAACCAAAAATAATAACCAACCAAAAACCAAATATTTTTATGGAAAATCCCTCCACTATATGTATTGTAAAAAATTCCCCCACACCTAAATCCAGTACATTAATAATAAAAAGTAATAGTAACAGAATATTGTAAAAGGAGTTTGTCAACTTCTGTAATAAGAAATCATGAATAAAACAATATTCTTCCTATTGCTGGTTTTGTTATGTCTTTTTTCCTGTAAAAAGAACGAAAGTGTACCCTATATTGAAGATTATAAGCTTTTCAACCTGGAGAATTCCGGGTGGAAATCTAAAAGGGTTTCACATTTTTTATCCGGAATTGAGTATAAAGCTACGCTGGTACCCCTTCAATATTATATCTTAAAGAATGTAGGAAGCAAAGACCATGCTTTAACAGATTCCATATTCAAATCACACAAACAAGAACGAATCATTGAGGTAGAATTTCATCATGAAAATAAAGATGATTTACTAAAGGAAGAATATACGAGTCTTGATTATGAGTCATCGGTAAAATACATGTCCTTTTACATTGAAAATGATTTTAAAATAGTAACACAATCTGCCGATACTATACAATGCGCCGGGATAACATTCGAAAGAAATTTTAAAGTAGCACCTTTTAAAAGGCTGTTGTTGCATTTTGGAAACGTACCCGAAGATGAAAATATACAATTGGTGTATGATGACCGGCTTTTTGGTCGTGGATTTATAAAATTTCAATTCAACGAAACACCAATACAATTATAAAAACTAAAATATTCGAATAATATCTGTCTTATGATAATACGTAAAATAAGAACCAGTAAAGTCACAAAAGTAGTCTCCAGTTATTTGGCACTTCAGCTAATAATTACAATGGTGCAGCCCAACCAGTTATGGGCGTTAACAAGTGGCCCTTCACAACCGGAATTCAATTCATTTACACCCATCAGTACTTCGGATATGGTGAATTTATCTTCCGGGAACTTCAATTATAATATTCCCATTATGGATGTTGGGGGGTATCCCCTCAACCTGGCATACGATTCGGGTATTACAATGGACCAGGAAGCTTCCTGGACCGGCTTGGGCTGGAACCTCAATGTGGGACAGATAAACAGAGATGTCCGTGGAATCCCCGATGATTTTAAGGGAGACGAAATGATCTATGAAACCAACATGAAGGACAATGTTACCGTGGGGGTATATGCCGGTTTTGATGCCCAGGTTTTTGGGATTGAAACCCCCGATGAGATAGCTGGTAATGGAAATTTAAGTGTTGGAGTAGATCTAAAATACAATAATTATCACGGTATATCCTTTACACCCTCTTTTGGCTTAGCTTTTGACTTGTCTGAAAGCGTATCTGTGGGTATGGATGTACAAACATCTTCTACAGAGGGTACAACAATATCACCGAAAGTGAGTGCAAAAGCTATGTCAAATGAATTATTTGATGGTGCTGTAAACGGACAATTAAGCGCAGGACTTTCATTTAATTCAAACGCTGGACTTTCAGCTTTAACTTTGTCGGGAGGAGTATCTGCTACGAGTAATGCTTCCGAGCAAGAAGAAAAGAAAAGTGGGGTTAGTATAGGGAATTCTGATAAAGGGGGATTTTCCGGGTCGGGAAGTATTTCCTTTGCGAATAGTTCTTTTACCCCTCGTAAACGTACTGCTTTTAGGGATTATACGGGAACCCTGGCTGTATCTGTAGGTGCAGACATTTGGGGGGTTGACGGCGAATTAGAAGTATCTGCCATGGGGGCGGTTCAAAAGGTAAAGGAAAAGGTTAAACATGAAAAGGCATATGGATATGAGTTTACAGGGCATGCAGGAAGCAATGATATCCTGGATTACAACAGGGAAAAAGATAATGTGATTAGCAAAAGCACATTGGTACTGCCTACAGCTGCTTATACATACGATTTATATTCGGTAAACGCCCAGGGAATCAGCGGTATGTTCAGGCCGTTTCGTAGCCAGGTAGGACAAATAAATGATGAAACGGTAAAGGATGAAAGTTCCAGTTTTAGCCTCGGTGTAGAAATTGAGGCTGCTTCGGCTTTCCATACCGGATTAAACTTTACCGGGGCGCCCTCAATTAGTAAAACAGGTGTTTGGGATACTAAAGCATTAAAATATTTTAAACAAAACAGGGAAGATGTAAAAGACACAGATGAAAAATTGGATTATGAGCCTGTTTATTTTAAGTATATCGGAGAACCCAGGGTAGATAAGGATCAGAAACTTTTTGAAGACCTGGGTGGGTATGCGCCCATTGCCCTGGAAATTGAAGGGAGCAACAGCAGTTTTAATAAGCAAGCCAACAACAGGTTTATAGTAAAAAATTATGAAACCAATTTACCTAAACATGAATTTCTATCATCTGAGGGGTTTACTTCTAAATTTAAAAGAGAAAGCCGGGATGTCCGCAATCAAAGCATTCAAAAATTAAGCAAAAAAGAAGTGCTTAAGTTATATACCAAAACGTATACAAACGAAAGGGTTAATGGTACTGCTGAACTTCATCATACAGCAGAAATGAAAGTATTAAATGCCGATGGCTCTACTTATGTTTTTGGAGAAACAGCTTACAACAAGAAAAAGCAAGAAGTAACTTTTACTACCAATAGTCAGAATTATAACTGTGCTACAGGTTTGGTTAGCTATCAGTCCGGAGAAAACTCGCCAAATAACAAAAGTGGTATAGATCATTTTTTCAGTAGAACTACTACACCGGATTATGCACATACATATCTTTTATCAGCAGTTTTATCATCTGATTATGAAGATCTGGGAGGTGACGGCCCAACCGATGATGACCTGGGGGCATATACGCGCTTTGAATATAAAAAGCAAGAGGTTGACTATAAATGGAGAGTGCCCTACTCAAAGGCATCTTTTGACCCCGGCTTAAACACTAATAAAGCGGATCAAAAGGCAAACTATATTTACGGAGAGAAGGAAATTAAATACCTGGATAAAATAGTAACCAAAACGCATGTAGCCATTTTTGAGTTGTCCGAACGTAAGGATGGAAGAGGTGTGAGTGGTGAAAATGGAGGAGGGAATTCGTCAGCATCTAAGATGTATAAAATTGACAAAATAAATTTATACTCCAAACCGGAAGCGATAAAAGCTAAAATATTAGATGATGATGAGAGTAATGATGAACCCATAAATGCCATTAAAACTGCGCATTTTGTTTATGATTATTCACAATGTCGTGGTATAGAAAACAATCTTGGGGGAACACTTAGTGAAAGTGAATTGAGTAATGAAGGAGGCAAATTAACACTCAGGCAGGTATATTTTACCTACAGGGATTCCAATATGGGAAAGTATACCCCTTATACATTCAATTATGATGGATTTAACCCTGATTACAACTTAAAATCATATGATATATGGGGCAATTACAAACCGAATACAGGTAGTGGTTGTAATACGAACGATCCCATCACTGCACCGGAATTCCCATACGTACAGCAAGATGACAAAGCACTACAGGATAAACACACTTCTGCGTGGACACTAACATCAATAGACCTTCCCTCCGGTGGACGAATTGAACTGGAATATGAAAGTGATGATTACCAGTTTGTGCAGGACAGGCCTACTATGCAAATGTTTAAAGTAGTGGGTGCAGGGACAGCCAGTAGTACTTCAAATCCTGAATTAAATCATAAATTATATAAGATAAATGGCAATAATGAAGCCAAATATTTATATGTAAAGCTGCCGGATGAGACAGATGCTAACAATTTTAATTTCAAAGAAAAATATTTGAAGGGAATGGATGGCAAGCCTGTTTATTTCAGGTTTTTATTGAATATGACCAAAAGCGGGGCTGTATCAGCAAATAGTAATGATTTTGACTATGTGACAGGGTATTTTGACATCGATGAAGATATAGTACCTTTTGAAGCAAACAATTCAGTTTATGCTGCCATCCCCATGAAAACAACCGATATGGAAGGCGGTGTCTCAGGGAATAATCCCGTAAACCCGATCTCTAAGGCCGGGTGGTATTTTGGCAGGCAATACCTTAACGGACAGGTTTTTGGATTAAATGCAGACTATAGGTCTGAAAACGTTGCCACCATTGCAAAAAAAGTACTTAGCAGTTTTGCTGCCATAAAAGATATTTTTACAGGCCCTAACGGAAAATTAAGAAGCAATGAATTTTTATGTGCACAGCGTTTTGTTCCTGAAAAATCCTGGATACGCCTATCTAGCCCTAAAAGCTATAAGTTAGGTGGTGGGGTGCGTGTAAAAAAACTGGTCATGAAAGATCAGTGGAACAAAATGTTAGATCAGAATATACCGGATACAGACAAGCGTTACAATAAGGAATATGGGCAAACATATTCATATGCATTAGATGATGGCAGTTCCAGTGGTGTGACTACGTATGAGCCGAATATGTCTAAAGAGAACCCGTTTGTAGAGCCGTTTTATAATAAAGGGGAGCGATTGATTGCCCCGAGAGAAATAAGCTATGTGGAAAAACCGTTCGGGGAATCTTTCTTTCCGGCACCAACAGTTACCTACAGTAAAGTAACGGTTAGCAATCTCGAAAGGGATGGTATTACACAGCATGCAACAGGTAAAGTAGTTTCAGAATTCTATACTTCGAAAGACTTCCCTACCAAAGTAGATTACACGGATATTGATGATCCGGATAATTTTGCCTCCAACCAAAATCAATTTCTACAGAATTTTTTAAAATTAGATCGCTATGAAAAAGGTTTTATCATTTATTTTCATTTTAACGTTTGCCTACAGCTGCACCAAAGTTCCTATTACGGGCCGAAACCAGCTAGCCTGGATACCCAGCCAGGAGTTGC
>CALGUD010000103.1 GCA_937901915.1 uncultured Flavobacteriaceae bacterium | reverse complement strand
TAACAATATATAACAAAAAAAGTCGGAAGAATAATCTTCCGACCATGAATACCTTACGGCTTCTTTTTTATTTTTCTCGTTTGGCTTTTCTTGCTTCCCGCTTTTCTTTAATTAACTCAATTATTGAGCCCCCAATCCAATAGGGTACTACAAACGTCAATAAAAAAATCATTAACCAAAAACCGATGGTTAAAATGGTTAAAAAAGCTAAAAAACCTAGATATTGATCAAATTCGAACATGTTTTCCGGAATTTTCTGAATTCGTTTTCAAAGATAAGTCATAATATCAAATTTTCACAAGTTTTTTAATCCTATCTGCATTTCAGATTTTAAATACTGTTAAGTTTTAAACTATTATCCGAGTAAACCTTATAAAAAACCACAAATACAGCCATACACATACAGGCTAAAAACCTTAAATTTGTTCTACATTCAAAAGCTAAAGTAAATGAATTACAGAATAGATAAAGATACGATGGGTGAGGTTAAAGTCCCTGCCGATAAATTATGGGGGGCTCAAACCGAAAGATCAAGAAACAATTTTAAAATTGGCCACCCGGCGTCAATGCCGTTAGAAATAATATATGGCTTTGCATATTTAAAAAAAGCGGCCGCATATACAAATTGTGATTTTGGTATTTTATCAGCCGAAAAACGGGATGCAATTGCAAAAGTGTGCGATGAAATATTGGAAGGAAAGCATGATGATCAATTCCCGCTTGTTATATGGCAAACAGGTTCAGGTACTCAAAGTAACATGAATGTAAATGAGGTTATAGCAAACAGGGCCCATCAGTTAGCCGGTAAAAAAATAGGTGAAGGGGAAAAAACACTTCAACCAAATGATGATGTAAATAAATCACAGTCCTCAAATGATACATTCCCTACCGGAATGCATATTGCGGTCTACAAAATGATTGTTGAAAATACAATTCCCGGAATCACTAAATTAAGAGATACGTTAAAAAAGAAATCCGAAGAATTTAAAAATGTAGTTAAAATAGGCCGAACTCATTTAATGGATGCTACTCCCCTAACCCTGGGACAGGAGTTTTCAGGATATGTATCCCAATTAGATCACGGACTTAAAGCACTTAACAACACTTTAGAACATTTGAGCGAGCTGGCATTAGGAGGAACCGCTGTAGGCACCGGACTAAATACGCCTGAGGGATATGATAGACTTGTTGCAGAATATATTGCCAAGTTTACAGAGTTACCATTTAAGACTGCTGAAAATAAGTTTGAAGCATTAGCTGCCCATGATGCTTTTGTTGAAACTCATGGAGCTTTAAAACAAATAGCTGTATCATTAAACAAAATTGCAAATGATATTCGCTTAATGGCTTCCGGTCCACGTTCGGGAATTGGAGAAATTACTATTCCTGCCAATGAACCCGGAAGTTCTATTATGCCCGGAAAGGTAAATCCAACACAAAGCGAAGCTATTACTATGGTTTGTGCACAGGTAATTGGCAATGATGTAGCTATTGCATTTGGTGGTGCGCAGGGCCATTATGAACTCAATGTTTTTAAACCTGTTATGGCCGCAAACTTATTACAATCTGCAAGGCTTTTAGGAGATGCATGCCTGAGTTTTGAAGAACATTGTGCCAGTGGCATTGAGCCAAATGAAAAAAGGATCAAAGAATTACTAAATAACTCTTTAATGCTCGTAACTGCATTAAATACTAAAATCGGATATTACAAAGCTGCCGAGATTGCAAACACAGCACATATAAATGGTACCACCTTAAAAGAAGAAGCCATTAATTTAGGATACGTAACTGCAGAAGAGTATGATGAATGGGTAAAGCCGGAAGATATGGTAGGTGGGTTTAAATAACCAAGTTGATATAGATATCTGGACCTGGGAGGTTTAAAAACCTGCCAGGTCTTATAAATAAATACACTTTCTCTTTCAGAAACGTCATCGCGAGGAGATCCCAGCTATAAGCAGGGAACGACGTGGCGATCTGTTTATTATTAGTTAATTGATTTTGGTTCCCGACAGATTATATACGGACTCAGTCTAGTATTGGGCAGATTGCTTCTCCTTCCCAAAATTGGAAGAATCGCAATGACGTTAAATGAGATGAAATGAAAGGTGGCTCAGGCTCTCGATGGTGGCTGAGGCTCTCGAAGCCACTCCATAAAAAAACCTTCCGTTTTTGGAAGGTTTTGGGGTGGAAGATCACGCCCGAGGCGTGACGACCCTCGGTACCCACAGTTTACTCCATAAAAAAACCTTCCGTTTTTGGAAGGTTTTGGGGTGGAAGACCGGGTTCGAACCGGCGACCCTCGGTACCACAAACCGATGCTCTAACCAGCTGAGCTACAACCACCGTTTAAATGCATTTTTGTAATGCGTGTGCAAATGTAAATCTTTTCTATTCTTTCACAAAATGAAAATTGCAAAAATTAAATTAAATTTTCAAAACTGTCAACAGCTAATAATCTTTCTACAGTAAAGCCTTCAGCATGCTCCACTCCTATCAGTCTTCCCAGATCCCTCGCCCTGTAATCCAAACTTTCAAAAAAGTTCTTACTACTAATAGGAGTCTGAGGCTCTTTACTATCCGGATCATAAAATTGTGATTTATATGCTTTTATAGCTTCCATTTTTTTATCCATAAAACCGGTAACATCAACCACAAAATCAGGAGTTAAATTTTTCCATTGAATATAATGATATACATGCTTCGGCCTCCAATGTTCTTGCCACTCATCATCATAGTCATCAAATTTTGTGTCAATTTTTTTGAGTCCGCTTAAAAAACAGGAATCACTTACCAATTTACTGCCTTTTCCATGATCAATGTGCCTGTCATCAATACTATTACATAAAATAATATCAGGACGGTACTTTCTGATCATTTTTATAATTTCCAACTGGTGCTTTTTATCATTCACAAAAAAACCATCAGCAAACTCAAGATTATCCCGTACCGAAACACCTAAAATTTCAGCAGACTTCCCGGCTTCAACATCTCTTATTTCTGCACTGCCCCTTGTGCCTAATTCACCCCTGGTCAGGTCTACAATACCAACTTTTTTTCCCAGGGAAATCTCTTTAGCTATAGTAGCACCACAACCTAATTCAACATCATCGGGATGGCTACCAAAGGCAAGTATATCTAATTTCATTCTTTAAATTTCAAATTTGTAATGTAAAAATAGTAAATTCATTACTAAACGGCAGGTTCCTGCTGACTTAAACAGTGAAAGCTGCCCAAACCCCATATAATTTCTGTTGAGTCTATTCCTATAACCTCCCTATCTGTAAAACTGTCTTGCAATATTTGTAATGCTTTCTCATCCTGTTTACACCTGAATGTGGGAACAATAACTGATTTGTTTGCTATATAAAAGTTAGCATACGAAGCCGGCAGGCGCATATTATCAAAAACAACCGTATCGGGCATGGGTATTTCTACAATATTTAATTGCTTTCCATTAAGCAATCGCATTTGTTTTAACTGTTTTAAATTCTTTTGCAGGAGTTCATAATTATCGTCCTCTTTATTTTCTTCAATCACTGTTATCACAGTATCCTCATTTACAAACCGGACCGTGTCGTCAATATGTCCATCAGTATCATCACCCACAATACCATCTTCTACCCATAGTATTTGTTCTACCCCATAATAATCAATCAGGTATTGCTCAATTTGTTTTTGATTTAACTGTGGGTTTCTGTTCTTGTTCAATAAACAACACGTTGAAGTAATCAAGGTACCTTTGCCGTTAAAATCAACTGAGCCGCCTTCCATCACAATTCCGGGATTGTATACCGGGATATTTTGACTTTTACCTATTAGAGTTGGAATAACATCATCTAAATCAAAGGGCGGGTATTTATTTCCCCATGCATTATAACCCCAATCTACAATTACTTTTTTTATGTCGGCTTCCGGGTTAATTAAAAAGGCAGGCCCATGATCCCTGCACCAGGCATCATTTGATGGGTGTAAAAAGAAGGAAACCTTACTTAAATTTACTTCTGCTTTCTCCAAACATGAAATCGCGAACTGTTTCATAGCCGGATTATTCACGTTTATACAAACTTGCTCTCCTTTGGTAAGTTCTTTGATAAACTGGCTATAATATGGAAAAATAGTATGTATTTTATCGGGCCATGACCCTTCTTTATGAGGCCAGCTTAACCACGTAGCCACATGAGGCGCGAATTCGGCAGGGAAATAATACCCAAGTTCTTTTGGAGTTAGAAAGTCTGAAAGTCCGAAAGCTATTAAGTCAGTGAACTTATTATTTTTCATTATTATTTTTTAGGGATTTTTTAAGTCCATTAATCATAACTAATATTTCTTCACTCATCTTATAAATATGATTGAATTTATTTTCATCAATTATCTTTCTTTTTTTTGCTAAAAATAAGCAACCTACAACTTCAATGTTTGAACGTAAAGCATATCCCAAAAATCTTAAAAATTCTTTATTTGACTGACCTGTAGACCCTTCAGCAATATTCAGAGAAACGGAATCAGCAGTTCTTTTAATCTGTGAAGAAAGAACATATAATTCTTCTTTAGGAAAAGTTTGCGTAAGACTGTGTACTTCTGTGGACAAATCGACGGCTTTTTGCCAAACAATAAGCTTTTCAAATTTAAAAGGCATCTATTTTATATAATCACAATGTATAACTAATAACCACTAAGCATTGGCAATCTAATCTCCAATACTTTTACTTTACTGACTTTACAAACTTTTCTGACTAACTAACTAACTCAATCTTCATCTATGAATCGTTTGGTAATGGGCTGATAAGAATCAATCCGCCTGTCTCTTAAGAATGGCCAATGCGTTCTGTAAGTATCTGACTTATCTGTGTCTATTTCCTGTACTATTACTTCTTCGTTTTCATGGGAAGTTTTACAAAGTATGCTCCCAAACGGATTGGAAATAAAAGAGCCTCCCCAGAATTTCATAGCTCCCTCCTGTTCATACCCCACCCTATTCACACTTACCACATATACTCCATTTGCTACAGCATGGCTTCGCTGAATAGTTTGCCAGGCATTATACTGCTCACTATTGGTTTCTTCATCCTGAGATGTTGCCCATCCAATTGCAGTAGGATAAAATAATATTTCGGCTCCCATAAGCGAAGTTATCCTTGCAGCTTCCGGATACCATTGATCCCAGCATATCAATACACCTATGGTGGCATATTTGGTTTTAAATACCTTGTAACCCAAATCACCGGGAGTAAAATAGAACTTTTCGTAATAGGAAGGGTCATCCGGGATATGCATTTTGCGGTATTTTCCTAAATAGGTTCCGTCTGCATCCAAAACAGCTGTTGTATTATGATAAATTCCCTGTGTACGCTTTTCAAAAAGAGAAGCAATAACAACTACATTATTTTCTTTAGCAACTGAAGAAAGGGTTTCTGTTGTTGATCCCGGAATAGATTCTGCAAGTGAAAAATTATCATAACTTTCTACATCACAAAAATATAATGAAGTAAATAATTCCTGAAGACAAACTATTTGGGCTCCTTTTTGCGCAGCTTCTTTTATTCCTTTAATAGCTTTTTTTAAATTTTCTTCTTTATCTGTGGTACAACTCATTTGTACCATCCCTATTTTAATTTTAGTCATCCTTTAATCCAATTAACAATTGACTCATCATCGGGTAAGGTTTTTGAGTCAACCATCCTTACAAGCCGGCCATTTTCATCAATTAAATACTTTTGGAAATTCCAGCTAACTTCAGAATCTTCATAGCCATTTCGTACTTTTTGAGTTAAGAACTGGTATACATCATGCGTATCATCACCTTTTACCGATACTTTATCCATCATAGGGAAAGTTACACCATAGTTTTTTTTGCAAAATTCAGCAATCTCCTCATTGGTTCCAGGCTCCTGAGAGTTAAAATTATTAGCAGGAAAACCTACAATAACAAAATTATCATCCTTATAAGTGTCATAAAGCTTTTGTAAATTTTCATACTGGGGTGTGAATCCACACTCGCTAGCAGTATTTACAATCATCATTTTTTTTCCTTTTAACATCGAGAAATCAAATTCTTCACCGGAAAGTGTTTCAACTTTAAACTGATAAATGGTTTCAGGTTCTTTTTCCATAAGGTTTTCAGGTTCAGATTCCGTAACAGTTGCTACTTTATCCAGTTCATTTTCTTCGCTTTTTTGTTCCTTCTCAGATTTACAACTAATAAAAGAGATCACTATAACTAAAAAAAATAATTTTTTCATATCGTATTTTAATTGTTACTCAAAATTAGGTAAAATGATATAAAGAAATCCTTAAAATATCTTAAAAATTGAATTATACTTTTACTGTTTTCCACTTCCCTCTTTTAAACCAAACAATTGCAATTATGGCAATAAGAACTTCAGCTAGCGTAATAGCCAGAAAAACACCAATAGGTCCAAAATTAAAAACCAAAGCTGTGAGGTATGCGAATGGTATTTGAAATAACCAAAAACAAAAAAAGTTAATAATTGTAGGTGTTTTAGTATCTCCGGCTCCATTAAAAGCCTGGGTAACTACCATTCCATATGCATAAAGTACATATCCGACGGCTACAATTTGTAATGCCATTGCCCCATAATAAATTACATCCGGCTCAGTTTTAAACAATCCAATAATGTTTTTGGCAAAGAATAAATAAATCAAGGACACCAAAAGCATAAAGTATGCATTATACTTGCTTGTTAACCAAACCGATTTTTCTGCCCTGTCGGGTTTTCCTGCTCCAAGATTCTGACCTACTAGTGTAGCGGCAGCATTACTCATTCCCCAGGAAGGCATTAGGGTAAACATCATCACCCGGATAGCAATCACATAACCTGCAAGTGCTTCACTGCCAAATTCGGCCATAATCCTCATTAAAAACAGCCAACTGGTTGTGCCTATTAAGAATTGACCAATACCCCCTAAGGAGATTCTTATAATATTGATCATGACTTTAGCCCTGAAAACAATATCCCGAATTGTAATTTTTATTTTACTCCAACCATAGAACAAGATAAACAGTTGAATTATAACGGCTGTGCCTCTACCTATTGTAGTTGCAATTGCCGCACCTTCTACACCATATGCTTTTACAGGTCCCCATCCAAAAATAAAAATCGGATCTAATATTATATTCAGTGCATTAGCGATAACCAATACCCACATGGCAACAGACGCATCTCCTGCACCTCGAAAAATAGCATTTATTAGAAACAATAAGAAAATAGTTATGTTACCGCCAATAAGGATTTGAGTATACCTGTACCCTTCTTCAATTAAGTCTGGTTCACCTCCCATAAGGCTTAAAATTTCTTTGGGAAAGAGAACCCCTATTATTCCCACTATTATTGCTGTTATACATCCTACAATGATAACCTGCACAGCTGCTTCATTAGCTCCTTTGTTATCTTTTTCCCCTATGCGACGGGCAACAACTGCTGTAGCTGCCATACTTAAGCCAATGGCGATGGCGTAAACCAATGTAATAACAGACTCTGTAAGTCCGATGGTTGCAACGGCATTTACACTTACCATAGAAACAAAGGCAATATCCACCAGGGCAAAAATAGATTCCATGAGCATTTCTAAAATCATGGGCACTGAAAGTAGAAATACGGCTTTTCGGATACTCCCAGAAGTAAAATCAGTTTCTTTCTCGGATAGGGAGACTTTAAAATAATGTATTAAGGTTTTTATGGATGGAAGTTTCATTGTTACAGAATTATACTTTTTTATAAAAAATGTTAAATAGGATAATAACAATTAAATAACATAATTGATTATCTCTTTAAAAACGAGGCTTTATATAATTCTGTGTACTTCATAATGAAGTAAATTTCATTCTTTTTTTTTAAATATCAAAAAACAATGAAAACATTTCTTAAATTTAGATACCAAATTTTCAAGTTAACCGTTAATTGTTATAGTACCCTCTAATAAACTAATATGCAAACTACTGACCCCGAAAGGCTGAAAATTGTGCTTGAAAAGTTGGATATTGACCCACCTAACCTGGCCCTGTCATTGGACTATAAAAGTCCCTCCATTATCTATAACATATTAAAAGGGAAAGAGTCTATGGATATAGACTTCATTATGTTTTTTATTAAAAAGTACCCTCAGGTTAACTTCATGTATCTTAAAGACGGGAAAGGAGAGCCGGTTTTAACCATTAGTGAAGCTATTTCTCAAAGAAGCATATTAGGACTGTCTGACAAAGATTTAAATATAGAAGGTGAAGACACAGATCAACAACACAATATCACTGAGAAAAGATTAAATATTATTGAAGAAATACTTTCTAAGCAAAATAAAACACAGGATTTTAAAAAGGATAATTTAAATTACCCCCCTAGCCTTTTTGATAATTAATTTTGTATCTCCAGTAACTGACAGCTCCTAAAATCAGTATTATAACCACAGAATACCATACAAAAGTGGGTGTTATTATTTTATCACCACTGGCATAACTATGTAATCCGACTAAATAAAAATTCACGCCAAAATAGGTCATCATAATAGAAGCATAAGCAGCTATCGCAAAGAAGTTAAATGTCCAGCGGCTCCTTAATCCCGGAATAAGGCGCATATGTAAAACAAAAGCATAAATCATAATACTGATTAATGCCCAGGTTTCTTTTGGGTCCCACCCCCAATAGCGGCCCCAACTTTCATTGGCCCATTGTCCACCCAGAAAATTACCGATAGTAAGCATTACGAGGCCTACGGTGAGTGCTAATTCGGTTACAATGGTTAACTCTTTAATATTGAGGTCCATTTTAGCCTTATTTTTCTCTGTTGTAAGTATCATTAACAATAAAGATACAATTCCCAGTATCATGCCCAACGTAAAAGGACCGTAACTGCCCACAATAATTGATACATGAACCATGAGCCAGTAGCTGTTTAAAACTGGTACCAGGTTAGCAATCGCCGGATCCATCCATTGCCAGTGCGCAATCATCAAAATCATAGCTGCTACAAATGCCGTTGATGCCACCGTTAAATCTGATTTTCTTGCAAAAAGAAGCCCCATGCCCATTGTAGCCCACGCAACATAGATCATACTTTCGTATGCATCACTCCACGGGGCATGGCCACTTACATACCACCTTACTATTAACCCGAGGGTATGCAAAATAAATAATCCTATAATAATGTATTTGAATGTATTTACAGAAATCCCTATCCATTTCCTATCCATAAAAATCTGGATAATGAGCAACAAAAACATTAAGGCACCGGCGTAGAGGTACCAGCTATATAATTTTTTAAATATGTCATACTTGTTGTAAAGAACTTCAGCCTTTATCCTCTTCTCTGAAGGGAGTATATCGGACGCATAATTATGCTGATTTCTTTTAAAACCTTCCAATAAAGTCTCAGCTTCACTATAATCACCTGTTTCTTTGCCTTTATGTAAGGCCCTTAAATAAACAGGGATTGAAACTTTAATAAAATTATCATAGAGAGAATCTTTTATATTTACTCTTTCTTTTTGTAAATCAACAGAAGATATCCATTTGTTATTTTCATCATCAGGCAAAGGGTATATCCTTAATATTTCGCCTGATTGTGCATTATTAAACAACCATAACCTTTCGTAAGCATTCTTGAAATCCTTTTGAAACTGATTGGGAGTATTTGTTGCGTAAGCCTCGTCCAGGTAAGGTTCTATTTTATTTATGCCCTGTTTATCAAAAAAATCAATAACTTTTATATATTCTGCATCTTCATCTACCCCTATTATCTTTCTTAAACTATCATTACCTTTTTTCATATGCATAAAATCTGCATAATACCATGCCAAAGGATTTTGCAGTACCGACAATAAGAACTGGTTGGCATCCATATCTTTGTATGTGTCACTTTTACTCATTTTTCGTAAAAGCTCGGAAGCAAAGGTATTTATGGGTTTCATTCTGCCATTATCCTGAATAATCAGCTCCCCGAATTTAGCGGCATGTTCTTTAGATACGCGCGTTTCATTTATGAGGGAATCAATAAACTCACTGGTTGGGGGGGCTGTATTTTGATGTCCATGTCCATCGTTTTCGGAGTGCACATGATTTTCCTGAGAGAAAGCATTTATACTCAGCAGCAATAAAATAATAGTTGTTAGTTTTGTCTTTTTAGCTCTGACTTTCTCTAACATTTCACCTAGTTTTTTAAATCGTGTATCACCAAAAAACATAATACCCATGAGCCCTGCATATAATAGAAAATATCCAATATAAGTGATCCAGGTTCCCCAGAAATCGTGGTTTACAGATAAAATCGTCCCTTTTTCATCAGGATGAAAAGAAGATTGAAAAAAACGGTACCCTTTATGGTCTAGTATATGGTTCATATAAATATCATAATCAAACGGTCGTTCATCAATCACTGTCACTTTACTTTTAAAAGAAGAATATCCTTTCTCGGTTCCAGGGTATTTTTCAGCAATAAAGTCATTTAATTTTATACTAAAAGGGAGTTCATAGGTTAATGAACCATAATTAATACTGAAGTCCAGCCCTCCTACCTGTAATTGTTCAGGGGGATTTGTAACTCCTTTGCTGCCTAATATTGTAATTTGTTTTGTTTCTTCATTGGCAGTAACATTTAATAGAATTGCATCCTGGGTATCATTTTCCTTCTTTTCAACTTTAATGACATCAAACCTGCCTTTTATTAATTCATCGGGAAAAACAAATTGCATCCCTGCTGTATTGTATAATGAACGCAACATAAGGGGCTGGATGCTATCTTTAATTAATTCTCCCTGTAATTGATCTGCCATTCGCATATACGTACCTTCAAAAGGTGATTGAATGGTATATACGGAATCTGTTGTAGAAATATTTATAGCCCCATCTGTTGGCTTATTTAATGCAAAAAGTATATTATGAATGTTCGATACGCCACCATTTAAAAGGTAATGATCATGGCGAGCTCCATCTCCTGCCTCCACAATTTTTAAATATTCTTCTCCGTCTTCATCTTCGATCAGGCCTTCTTCGGCCCCGTCAATAAACCCCGCATATTCAATCTTTAACGGTTGTCCGTTAAAATCTGTTTTCCAGGGTAAAGAAGATTTTATGGCTTGTTCGGTAACCAGAATATCCTCCTGAAGCACTTTACGTTTCATCTCACCTTCAATTTCACCATCTACATACACAGTTAAAAATGTTTTTTCAGAAAGAAATGTATTCTCTGTAACACCTTCACGAATAGGCATCATACCTTCATAACTAATATACCGTGTAACAAAAGCACCTACAAGGATTAAAACAAATGATAAGTGCAACAATAAGACCGCCCACTTCTCTTTTCTGTATAGCCTGTACCTGAAAATATTACCTGAAAAATTAATAACAAAAAATACCATGATGGCTTCAAACCACGTGGCGTTGTATATCCAAATCCTTGCAGTTTCTGTACTGTACCAGCTTTCGATAAAAGTACCAAATGCCATGGCAGTTGCAAAAACGATAAATAAAACGGCTGTTAATCGTGTAGAAAAAAATATTTTTTTAAGTGTCTCTGTCATTATGAAGTTCTAAAACATTACGAAACCTATTTCAGGACGCAAAAATAAGCCCTTTTTATGACTTTTGTATCTTTATAAGCACTTTAAAATCTAATAATTTGTTAATTATTCACTAAACTTCAGGACGTTGTTTAAAAATATCAATATGAATGAATGAAGCCATTTTCCGGGCTCGGTTTTTAAGAATAAATACATTGTCGCCTTCAAATAGTTCATCCAATGTTTGTATCCAAAGATTCAACCAAACACCAAAATGCATTTCATTGAGTGTATGGCTCATATAAGCATCAACCTTTCTGTGCGCTGTAATAGGATTTCCATGGTAATTTCTTTCAATAAACAACTGACTGCACCAAAAATCGGTTAAATGCTCCAGATGTGTGTCCCAGTCTTCAATAATACCATTAAAAATTGGACCCAGTAAGTTATCCTGTTTTATCTTATCATAAAAACTGGTTACCAACAAATAAACATCTTCCCTGGTTGTTATACTCTTTTTATCCATATACGGCAAAAATAGTGTATTCCGCTTCTTTAAATTATGATAATTCTCATGAACTTATGAAGATCTCTTTATATTTGTTCCATGATAAAAATTGTAATAATAGGTGCCGGAAATGTGGCTTTGCATCTTTACAATGCCTTTTCAAAAAATGAAAAGACAAGGGTTACACAGGTTTATAACAGAAATATTTATGCTGTTAATTTTATTGATCCTGCTGTTACTCAGGTAACTGATCAGTTCTCTGAACTTAAGGAGGCGGATATTTATATTATTTGTGTAAAAGATGATGCTGTTGCTAACATTTCAGGAAAGCTTCCTTTTAAAAACAAGTTGGTTGTGCATACTTCCGGAAGCATTCCCATTGACAGTTTAATTGATACTAACAGAAGGGGCGTGTTTTACCCGCTACAAACCTTTTCAAAAGGTAAAAAAGTCGATTTTTACACTATTCCAATTTGTATTGAAGCCGAAAACATAGAGGATCTAAAATATATTGAAACACTAGCAAAATCTATTTCAGGCAATGTGTATGAAGTTAATTCGGATCAAAGAAAATCTTTGCACCTTGCAGCTGTTTTTGTTAATAATTTTGTAAACCACATGTACCACATAGGAAATGAGATTTGTAAAGAAAATAATATAACATTTAAAATACTTCAGCCCTTAATTAAGGAAACTGCAGAAAAGATCATAAATTTGGATCCCGTAGAAGCACAAACAGGCCCTGCAAAGAGAAATGACCTTCAAACTATTGAAATGCATACAGCCCAATTAAAAAATAAAAAATATAACGAAATATATAAACTCCTAACAAAATCTATACAAGAAACTTATGGAAGAAAAGAGTTATAAAGAATACCTGGAGCATATTACCACTTTTGTCTTTGATGTTGATGGAGTGCTTACAGACGGTAACATTATAGTGACTACAGATGGTGAAATGTTAAGAAGTATGAACATTAAAGATGGTTATGCTTTAAAAACAGCTGTTGATGCCGGCTACAACGTTTGTATAATTTCCGGTGGCAGTAATGAAGGGGTTCGGAAACGATTAAGAGGCCTGGGAGTTACAGATATATATTTGGGTTGCAGTGATAAAGTTGAAAGGTTAGATGAATACTTTGATATTTATAAAATAGATGCTAAAAATGTTCTTTATATGGGTGATGATATCCCGGACATATACGGAATGAAGATGGTAGGCCTACCCTGTTGCCCTAATGATGCCGTTGCTGAGATTAAGAATATATCTAAATATGTATCTCACAAAAATGGAGGGAAAGGCTGTGTGAGGGATGTTATTGAACAGGTGTTAAAGGTACAAGGTAAATGGAATGGCAGTTACGATGCTAAATATGACTAGTTTCTTTTTACGGTTTTATTAAACATGAAATTTTAAACTACAAACCATGTTAAACCAATTATTAAAAAATTACAATATTATTCTCGCTTCAGGTTCTCCGAGAAGGCAGCAATTTTTTAAAGACCTGGGAATTAAATATGACATCCAGCTAAAGTCCGTAGACGAAATTTATCCTGAAAGGTTGAGAAGTTTTGCAATAGCCGATTACCTGGCACAGATCAAAGCATTACCTTTTAAAGATGAATTGCAGGAAAAAGATATCCTTATTACTTCCGATACCATTGTCTGGTATAAGGATAAAGCATTAGGTAAACCCAAAAGTAAAGAAGAGGCTTTTAGTATGCTTAAGTCGCTGTCAGACGATTATCATGAAGTAATTACCTCTGTGTGTTTCACTAACACCACCTTACAAAAAACCGTAAATGCAACTACAAAAGTTTATTTTAAGGAGCTCTCTGATGAAGAAATCAATTTTTATATAGAAAATTATAATCCTTTCGACAAAGCAGGGGCTTATGGTATACAGGAATGGATAGGTCAAATAGGAGTTGAAAAAATCGAAGGGTCTTATTTTAATGTAATGGGGTTACCCACACATTTGGTTTATAATGCACTTCTCAACTTTATTGAATAGATAATTAAGCTTCAGTAGAATTATACTAACCCGATTATAATCATCAAAATTCAAATTAAACCTACGAATTACATGAAAATGTAAAGCAAGTTTTAACTAATTTTAATACCCATAAATTAAAACTAATCTATCTTTACACTGTATATTGAAATACCTTATATGAAAGACCTAATAATACAATATCCGAAGATTTTTTATAGTATTCTGACAATTATCACACTTTTAATATTTCGTCTGATCATCAATAAAACAATTCGTAAAGTAGGAAGAATTAACGACTACAAGAATGCCCGGACTAAACTCATAATAAAGTATTTTAATATTATAATGTCTATAGTAGCATTTCTTGTTTTAAGCCTTATATGGGGTGTTGATTTTAGAAACTTAGGGTTATTCTTTTCTTCTGTTTTTGCGGTAATAGGTATTGCTTTGTTTGCACAATGGTCTATTATAAGTAATATAACTTCAGGAGTTATTCTTTTTTTCTCATTTCCATTTAAAATAGGAGACAAAATCAGGATTCAGGATAAAGACTTTCCATTAGATGCCACCATAGAAGATATAAGGGCTTTTAACGTAAACTTAAGAACGGATGAGGGTGAACTTGTAACGTATCCTACCAGTTTATTTTTACAAAAAGCAGTAACGGTATTAAATCCCGAAAACCAGGATGATGGTTCCGAAAGTGTTTAGTTAAAGAAACTATAAATCCTGCGCTGCGGTATGTATTATTTTTATATTTGAAGCCAATCAACAATCCCAACCTATGCGGAAAATCATTTTTTTTCTTCTAACCAGTATTATTACTTTTCAAATTGTATTTGCTCAACAACCAAAAAAATATACCTCATCGGAAATATACGAAGCTGTACAAAAACTTAACTTTTTAGGTTCGGCCCTATACATTGCAGCACATCCTGATGATGAAAACACCAGGCTCATATCTTATCTGTCAAATGAAGTTAAAGCAAGGACAGCATATTTATCAATAACCCGTGGTGATGGTGGGCAAAATCTCATTGGGACTGAATTAAGTGAGCTTTTAGGGGTTTTGAGAACCCAGGAATTGTTAGCAGCCAGAAGAATTGACGGCGGAGAACAATTATTTACCCGTGCCAACGATTTTGGCTTTTCAAAACATCCGGATGAAACCCTGGAAATATGGAATAAGAATGAAGTCTTACATGATGTTGTATGGGCTATACGTAAATTTAAACCGGATGTAATTGTAAACAGATTTGACCACCGTTCCCCCGGTACAACCCATGGCCATCATACCTCATCTGCCATGTTAGGTATTGAAGCTTATGATGTTGCAAATGACAAAAAAGCATTTCCCGGTCAATTACAATTTGTTGATCTATGGCAACCTAAAAGATTATTCTTTAATACCACCTGGTGGTTTTATGGCAGCAGGGAAAATTTTGAAAAGGCTGATAAATCTAATATGGTTTACGTGGATATTGGCTCTTACTATCCGCTTAAAGGCACTTCTAACAACGAAATAGCAGCACAGAGCCGTAGTCAGCACCTAAGCCAGGGGTTTGGCAGTATAGGTAGCCGTGGCAGCGAAATGGAATACCTTGAGCTTTTAAAAGGTGATTTACCAAACAATAAATCAAATTTATTTGATGGTATAAACACTACCTGGACACGTGTAAAAGGTGGTGAAAAAATCGGGAAAATTTTAAATGCAGTTGAATCAAATTTTAACTTTTTAAATCCTTCCGCTCATATTCCTGAGTTAGTAAAAGCTTATGAGTTAATTGAAAATTTAGAAGATATCCACTGGAAGAAAATAAAGTCTGAAGAAATAAAAAATATAATCAGTGCCTGTAGCGGGTTGTATCTTGAAGCTGTTACTGAAGTGCACTCATCTACTCCAGGAGATTCTTTAAGAATAAATATTGAAGCAGTAAACAGAAGTAGCTTAGATATTGAGTTAAAAGACATAGAAATACTTCCGCTCAAAAACAAGAATAGCATTAATGAAAAGCTTGCCGATAACGAAAGGAAAAATTATGAAATCTCTGTTAAACTCAATGATAACAAAAGCTATTCTGCTCCTTACTGGCTTACTGAATCGGGGACATTGGGGATGTATAAAGTTACAGACAAACAGCTTATAGGAAAGCCGGGAACCCCGGCCCCTGTTACTGCTATCATTTCTGTAATAATTAACGGAAAGGTAATCCCCTTTACCAAAGAAGTTGTTTTTAAATATTCAAAACCTGATAAAGGTGAGATCTATGAGCCCTTTGAAATACTACCTGAAGTGTCGGCTGGCATAGCAGATAAAGTAAATATTTTTTCCGATAGCAGTTCAAAGTATCTTCCAGTAAAAATAAAAGCCAACAGGAAAAATTTATCAGGCACAGTATCCTTATCATATCCTGATGGATGGAAGGTTTCACCCGAAAGTGCAGATTTCACTATTGAAAAAAACGGAGATGAAAAAACTGTACTCTTTCAGGTAACACCACCTGACCATGAAAGTGAGGGCATCATAACTCCAATGGTGAAGGTTGAAGGAAATATATATACTAAAGAGCTTGTTGAAATTAATTATGACCACATACCCAAACAATCTGTTTTATTGCCTTCTGATGTCAAGGTAGTTAGGTTAAATATTAAAAAAGCCGGTGAAAACATAGGTTACATAATGGGTGCAGGAGATGCTGTTCCCGAAAGTTTGCGCCAGATTGGTTATAATGTAATTGTTGTAAATCCTGCGGATATTGAAGCCGGCAGTCTCAGTGAATTTGATGCCGTAGTGATGGGAATCAGGGCTTATAATGTTATAGATGCATTAAAATTCAAACAACACCATATTTTAAATTATGTAAAAGATGGCGGTAATCTTATAGTACAATATAATACAGCGGGCTGGGGTGGTTTAAATTTCGAGAATCTGGCACCTTATAAACTTCAGGTTTCACGAGACAGGGTAACTGATGAAACTGCAGAGGTACGTTTTTTATCTAAAGGGCATTCCCTGCTTAATTTTCCAAACCTTATAAACCATAAAGACTTTAGCGGATGGGTACAGGAGCGCGGCCTCTATTTTCCTGATGAATGGGGTGATGAGTTTACCCCTGTTTTGTCAATAAATGATAAAGGGGAAGATCCTAAAAACGGAAGCCTTTTAGTCGCTCAATACGGAAAAGGTTATTACATTTACACTGGTTTAAGCTTTTTTAGGGAATTACCGGCAGGTGTTGTAGGAGCATACAAATTATTTGCCAATATGTTATCTATCGGTAAACCTGAAATAAAGTTGGAAGAGAATTTTAAAGGCTAGGTCATGAATGAAAAATACGTCTGGAAAAAATCTTATACACTGGTACTTATTGCCAATCTTATTTATATCATCATTTTTTATTTTATAATGACTGGAAATAGGTAACCGATGGAAGTAATTGATTGGAATGTACTAACCGGAACCTTACTCTTCATCATTATTTATGGTGTGTGGAAAACCCAGGGCAATAAAAATGTAGAGGATTACATACGTGGTGGAAGTCAAACCAAATGGTGGACTATAGGGCTTTCTGTAATGGCTACCCAGGCAAGTGCCATTACTTTTTTATCCACACCCGGACAAGCATTTCATGATGGGATGGGTTTTGTGCAATTCTATTTCGGACTGCCCCTGGCTATGGTAGTAATTTGCATGGTTTTTATTCCCATGTATCATAGATTACATGTTTATACCGCCTATGAGTTCCTGGAACAACGCTTTGATTTAAAAACAAGAAGCCTTGCTGCCATATTATTCCTCATACAAAGAGGTCTGGCAGCAGGAATAACTATTTTTGCTCCTTCCATTATTCTTTCTGCAGTATTAGGCTGGAATTTAAAAACCCTTAATGTCATTATAGGTGTCTCTGTTATTATTTACACAGTTTTAGGAGGTACCAAAGCCGTGAGCGTTACTCAAAAGCAACAGATGTTCGTTATAATGGTCGGCATGTTCATAGCTTTCTTTTTAATTATGAGTTATTTGCCGGATGACATAACCTTTGGCAAAGCATTGAAAATGGCCGGGGCAAACGAAAAGCTTAACATTCTGGATTTTTCTTTTGATCCGTCCAGCCGTTATACTTTCTGGAGCGGTATTACAGGTGGATTTTTTCTGGCTTTATCCTATTTTGGCACCGATCAGAGCCAGGTACAGCGGTATTTATCGGGTAAATCCATCAGGGAGAGTCAACTGGGACTTATATTCAATGGTTTATTAAAAGTACCCATGCAGTTTTTTATACTTTTAGTAGGGGTTATGGTTTTTATCTTCTATCAGTACAATCCGTCACCCCTTAATTTCAATCCATATGCAAATAAAGCAGTTATGGAATCTGAATATGCGGGTGAATACAGAGCCCTGGAGCAAGAGCATAAAGCACTCGAAGAAGAAAAGCGAATGGCTAATGAAAAGTTTTCAGGAGTCATTGGGGTAAAAGATTATGATGTATTAATTAGTGCACAAAATAAAATTCAATCTATTAATAAAATTGAAAAAGAGAATCGTAAAAAAGCCCGTACTATTATAGAAAAAGCGAATCCTATTGTTGAAACCAATGACAAGGATTATGTTTTTATCCATTTTATTCTTCATCATATACCTAATGGAATTATTGGCTTATTGCTCGCCGTGATCCTTTCTGCTGCCATGTCTTCTACAGCATCAGAGTTAAATGCATTGGGAACTATAACAGCCATTGACTTGTATAAACGTAACCATAAAGGTGAAGAAACACAAGAGCATTACGTGAAGGCGTCAAAATGGTTTACTTTGGCTTGGGGGATTATTGCTATTATTTTTGCCAGTGTTGGTTCTTTGTTTGATAATTTAATACAATTGGTAAATATTATAGGCTCTGTTTTTTATGGAAATATATTAGGTATATTTTTGCTTGCCTTTTTCATCAAATATGTAAGGGGGAATTCAGTTTTTATTGCCGCCATTATAACACAACTTATCATATTCTTTATCTATTATAAATTTGTTTATACCGAAGAAAGACTCGGGTATTTATGGCTCAATTTTATAGGATGCGTACTCGTAATGGTCCTGGCCTTAATTATAGAAGTTATTAACAGAACAAACAATGAAGTCAAAAAATAAAATACGCTGGGGAATTATAGGATTAGGCCATATTGCAAATAAATTTGCAACCGACCTCCTTACCATTAAAGATGCCGAATTATATGCAGTAGCATCAAGAAAAAAAGCATCAGCCAATGAGTTTGCTGCAAAATACGGAGCAAAAAACGCATACGGCACTTATGAAGAATTAGCAAATGATCCGAATATAGACGCTGTTTATATTGCAACGCCACATACTTTTCACAAAGAAAACACTTTAATGTGCCTGGAAAAAGGGATCGCGGTTCTCTGTGAAAAACCCTTTGCCATGAGCATTAATGAAGTAGAAGAAATGATCGCAAAATCTTTGGAAAAAGATGTGTTGCTTATGGAAGCCATGTGGACATACTTTTTACCTCATTACCAATATGTACTCGAACTTTTAGAAAGAAAAGAGCTGGGCGATATCATTAAAATTGAAGCAGATTTTGGTGGAAAACCAACATATGACGTAACACATCGCTTGTTCAATAAGGAATTGGGTGGTGGTAGTTTATTAGATATTGGCATCTACCCTATTTTTGTGGCACTGTCAACTTTAGGGCTTCCTGAAGAAATTAAAGCTAAAGCCAAATATTTCCCAACCGGGGCCGATTCAGTTTGTGATATGGAATTTATTTATGCCAATGGAGTAAAAGCCTTTCTGAAAAGTACAATGATTGAAGAAACTCCGACCACAGCCACTTTTTTTTGTGAAAGGGGTGAAATAACCATAAACAGTAAATTTTTTATGCCGAGCAAGGTCACTATTAAAAACATGAATGGTGAAGAAAAAACCATCGATGATTTTAATTATACCACCTTAGGTTTTAGCTACGAAATTAATCATTTTAACAATTTACTGAGAAAAGGAAAAAAACAAAGCCCTGTGATGAGTTTTGATTTTAGCAGAAAACTCATATCATTACTCGATAAAACCAGGGAGAAAATAGGATTGGAATATCATTTTGAGTAAAAGGTGGCTTCGAGAGCCTCACATTGATTTTCTCCCCCTTTAGGGGCGCAGGGGAAAGAGGAAATCAATAAAAAAATGATTCATTGCCCCGACCCTAAAAGGGTGGAATCATTTTTATGAAAGCAAGGTGGCTGAGGTTCTCGAAGCCACCTTAAAAGTTATTAAGTTAATTGTTATTGGTTAATTGGTTTTTATTGTTCAATTCAAGATCTAGTTTGTGGATCAGCCAAATACACAAATTAAGATAACATATTACCTTATAGTTTGGTTTTAAGATGCAAATCAGCGCTATCGAGCTTCATTGCTTTTACTCTTCCGCTAAGTCGGGAGACTTTGCGGAGCGGGGCTTCGAGAACCTCTTTTAGTCAGCTAAAATAAGAAAAAAAGCT
>CALGUD010000102.1 GCA_937901915.1 uncultured Flavobacteriaceae bacterium | reverse complement strand
AGAGAGCCGACGAGAGATGCGGTGTCTGATAATCAATTAGTTACGTTCGAAAGGTGTCAAACTCAAGAAAAACGACTCTAGCTATTCTCATATATTACCCCAACTTAACGGTGGCTTTGTATTTGCAGGAAGCAAAAACCTTACGTCAAGCCTAAATCCCAGAGATGTTTTAATGTATCGGGAAGATAATAACAAAAACCTAATTTGGGGGCCAAAGGCATATGGTGGCAGCGCTGGTGAAATTTTAAGGGATATAATAAATACAGACGATGGTGGTTTTTTACTTTTATCATCGTCTAACTCAAGTGACGGTGATGTTGGATTTCATTATGGGGGAGCTTTTAATAATGACATTTGGGTATTTAAAGTAAATGGTAACGGTGATATTGTATGGAGCAAAGTATTTGGTGGTACTGATGAAGAACATCCAATAAGAATTATCCCGTGCAATGAAGGGCATTATATCACCGCATATACTTATTCTACAGATTATGATTGTATAGGCAATCATGGTGAATCTGACTTACTGGTTATTAAAATAGACACCGCAGGAAACAAACTCTCTTGAGTTTGACACCTTTTGAGCGTAACTAATTGATTATCAGACACCACATCTCTCGTCGGCTCTCTACAAATTAAATTTACAGATATTTTTCGAGCTGATTTTTGGGTATCATTGGCGGGAGTTGTCTGATGCCCAACGACTGTTGTAATGTTACTTCTTTTTCCTGCGGTTTAGACCTGATATAAACCTGTTGCTGATTGTGTTGCAGTAGGCTCACCTGCATATTGTCAAGTAATTTCCTCAAAGTGTTTTCAGTTACCAGGTTCTGTTTTTGATTGGCTGACATTAATACATAGTTGAGCAACGTATAGGCGATGTAACATAAGCAGATATGGCCTTCTATTCGTTTGTCTGTCCAGTGGAACATCGGTCGTGTTTCCAGGTGGCCCTTAAATGTCCTGAAGGTATGTTCGATTTTATACAGTTGTTTGTATTGCTCTAATATTTGCGTAGGGCTGAGATTGGCGCTGTTGGTACTAATGGCCAACAATCCATCGTACTTTGCAGCATCGACAATTTTATTTTCATCAAGGACGTACTTACCCTCGCTGGCAGATTTCAAAAAGTAGCGTTGTGGCTTTTTTCGCAGTAATGAGGGTTTAGCAAGTAATGTTTTTGCCGTCTTGATCCTTTCTTCTCTGTCATGTTTGTCCTTTTTGGCCCTCTCAGTTGAGTATGTAGCTATAATAGTCCTGCCTTCATGTTGCACAGTAGTGTACTTAATCTGTATTTGTTCACCACTGCTGTCGTTGTACACCCAGTCTGAGGTATAAGCTGATAAATCAAGCAGCGCCTTTTTAATTGCTGTGGGTAGTGTCTTTAACCGCTCTCCAATAATAAACTCATATCCCTTTGATGTCGTCAGTTCGATATTATGTCTTGAGAGCATCCCCCTGTCCGCAACTACTACAACCGTATCAATCTGATATTGCTTTTTCAGGTCATCGAGTGCGTGTGCAAAAGTATGCCCTTCGAAGGTATCGCCTTTAAAAATCCTATATCCTATCGGCTGCTTTTGCTTATCTATCATCATGCAAAAGAGTATCTGGGTGTGGCCAACCTTACCATCTTTACCAAATCCCATTTGCCGTAATTGTCCTTCTTGCTCCACTTCACTCTCAAAGTAAAGCGTAGTAACATCATAAAACACAACGTCAAGTTGCTGATTAAAAAGGTCTCGCCCCGTTTGGAAAATTTGCTTCTGAATGAGTAAGCTATGGTCGGCAAGTTTATCCAGCGACCTGTATAGGTGGTGTAAGGACACTGGCTCCAGGCCGATATATTCATGCTGATTAAGCCAGTTGCTACGCTTGCTTCCCGGATCACATAAACGCTCTAACAACATAAGCGTAACCGCGTTCATCAAGTTGAACTGTAAATGGTACTTCCTGCTTAGCCTGTTCATTAATATGTCTAAACCATAATGGCTGATGGCCTTGCCATAGACCTGAACATAGCCGTAGTTATACCGTGCAAGTTCTTCTATCGAACCTTCAAGAAGTGCTTTTACTTCCCCGCCCCCAAGCTCGTAAAGCCTGATCCCCATCTTTTGTAATTGCTCCGGAGAGTAATCCTCAACCTTGCCCAGGGAATATAGAACCCGGCTGGTAGGCGTTCCCTGACCATTGCGGTAACTTTCCAGTATTCGTAAATACGTGCCAGAGCTTTTACGTTCTACTTTGAGAAAAGGCATAACGCAAAATTACAGACCCATTAGGTAACCTAAAACCCCAATGAACAAAATCGGCTCTCTACACTTTTTACCAAAGAAAAGTAAACATGCCGTAAATAAAGGCGTTCAGACAACCATCTCTAAAAAGGTGTCAAACTCAAGCAGAAGTTGCAGTAAACAGAAAGCAAAGCTTTAAGGCTATAACTACCCGTGTATATTACCCCGGCAGGCATAAGGTATCGGTTATAGTTAACGGGCATGAGATGGCTGAGGGTGAGTTTGAATTGTTGGGTTGATGGTCACACTTACCCCTTAGGTTGAGGAGGTTTGGCAGACGAGTCCCTCTTGCGGCCGGCATCTTTTAAGGCCTTTTCTATCAGCCATTCAATTTGCCCGTTAGCACTGCGGAACTCATCTGCAGCCCATTTTTCAAGGGCCTTATACGTGTCCTCATTAATCCTTAATACAAAGCTTTTTTTTGCACTCAAAATCTAAAATTTTTATTGATGAAGGGTTCCTGTTTTCAGTACAGGTTGCGCGCTTCTTTCTCCACACAATACAACCATCAGGTTGCTCACCATCGCCGCTTTTTTATCATCATCAAGTTGCACTATATTTTTCTTTCCCAACTCCTCTAAAGCCATTTCTACCATGCCTACCGCGCCTTCTACAATCTTATAACGTGCTGCAACTATAGCTGTAGCCTGTTGTCTTTGCAGCATAGCACCCGCTATTTCCTGCGCATATGCCAGGTGGCTGATGCGTGCTTCGCGAATGGTAATGCCCGCAGTTGACAGGCGGTCGGTCAGTTCTTTTTCTAAAAGCTGGTTCACCTGTTCGCCGCCATCGCGCAGGGTTATTTTAGCGGTTTCATCTTCAATATTATCATAAGCGAAACTACCTGCAAGG
>CALGUD010000101.1 GCA_937901915.1 uncultured Flavobacteriaceae bacterium | reverse complement strand
TTCTCGACTGTGCTTACGCTAAAGCTTCAGCGACACGCGTGCGCTCGAACGGACAGTTTTAATACCTTTTTAGACAGCCTTTATCTCCAATTCAATTGAGGGAGAAGAATTATACATCACAAATCATAATCCCCTCTTTAAGTGCTGCCAATTTATCGTCATAGGTAGGTACAAATTCCTGCGCTATATATCCATTAAACCCGGTGTCAAGGATAGCCCTAATAATGGCTGGATAATAAAGCTCCTGTGTTTCATTGATCTCATTTCGTCCCGGCACACCTCCGGTATGGTAATGGCCGATATGTTCATGGTATTTTTTAATGGTAGCTATAACATCGCCTTCCATGATTTGCATATGATAGATATCATAAAGAAGTTTAAAATTAGGGGAGCCTAATTTTTCAGACAGGGCAACTCCCCACGGAGTTGTATCACACTGATAATCGGGGTGATTCACTTTACTGTTCAATAATTCCATAAAAACAATAACACCTTCTTTTTCGGCATGCTCAATGAGCGGCTTTAATCCGGTAACACAGTTTTCTATCCCCGTTTCATCATCCAGTTCCCGCTGATTCCCTGAAAAACATATTACATTTTTAACACCTGCCTTAGCGGCTTTGGAAATTAATTCCATGTATTTTTCCTGTAATTCTGCATGATTGGCAGGATCATTAAATCCGTTTTCTATATTAGCAAAAGTGTCGGTTCCCATAGAACATTCCAACTCGTATTTTTTTGCTATGGGCCACTCTTCCGGAGTTAATAAGTCAATTCCTTTTAATCCGATATCAGCCGCACCTTTAAAAAACTCTTCTAAGGGAATGTCGCTATAGCACCACCGGCAAGCAGAATGGTTCACATTTCCTCTTAATCCAACCTGCACCGGTGCAACAGGCTCTTCTTCTTCCTGCTCTTTTGGTTTTGTTTCACAGGATGCTACCATACCCGTTACAGTTAATAATCCAGCTCCAAGAGCCAGTTGTTTTATAACTTCCCTACGTTTATTAGGCTTGCTCATATTGTTTTGGTTAGTGGTTATATTTTTTCAAGAAAAAAGTTCTTTTTGTAACATTAATCGATCTTCCTGTTATTTTTTTGTAATTTTATGTATTCATAATAAAATGCAATTTATGAATAAAATTTTAATGCTCGGACTGGGCAAAGTAGGTTCTCTTGTAGGCGTACTTTTAAATAAAAATTTTGAAGTCACCGGGCTCGATAAAGAAAAACCCCATTACAGATATAAATTACCTTTTAAAACCCTTACCGGCGACGTAAGTGACCTTGAGTTTATTAAAAAAACACTGGGTGAATACGATGCAGTGGTATCTGCCCTACCCTATTTTCTTAATAAAGATATTGCCCGGGTTGCCCATGACCTCGGTAAACATTATTTTGACCTGACCGAAGATGTTGAAACTACAAATTATATCCGCGAGCTTGCCAAAACATCTAAAAGTGTTATGGCTCCTCAATGTGGCCTTGCACCGGGTTTTATCGGTATTGTTGGCTCACACCTTACCAAATCCTTTACAAAATTAAGAGACATTGAACTCCGCGTAGGTGCACTGCCCCGCTATCCGAACGGATTGCTAGCGTATTCATTTACCTGGTCTCCTGCCGGGGTTATCAATGAATATTTAAACGATGCGGAAGTGATTCACAACGGGGTTCGGAAATTAGTTCCATCACTGGACGGGATAGAATATATAAATATTGAAGGGCAGGAATTTGAAGCTTTTTCAACTTCTGGAGGACTTGGGACCATGTGTGAAACCTTTGACGGAAAAGTGGATACGCTTAATTATAAGACCATCCGCTATCCCGGACATGGAAAGCTGATGCGGTTTTTGATGTATGAATTGATTTTGAAGGAGGATAAACAACTCCTGGAGAATATCCTCAAGGAAGCAAAACCTCCGGTTAAGGAAGATGTTGTATACGTTTATGCAGTGGTAGAAGGCTGGCAGGATGAAAAACTGTTCCGCGATGAATATTTTAAGGAATTTCATCCACTGGAAATAGATGGTAAATCATGGAGGGCCATATCGTGGACCACCGCTGCATCTATTGTAGGAGTTATAGAAATGGTAGCAGATGGAAAACTCCCTGATAAAGGGTTTATAAAACAGGAAGACATCAATTTAGAGGACTTCTTAAACACAGCTACCGGGTCATTACTTAGTTAATTACTAACTATTATTTTTTTTAGTTATGGAATTCAAAGAAAATACATCACTCGATAAAATTTTACATCACCTGTTTGTTCCTTATATGGAAAGGGTGCCGGATGTAAAGAAAGTAACAAATGCCATGATAGAGGAAGGCATTATATCTTCAATTGATGATATTGTGAACGATCATATTGCTTTCCGCACCATGGGTGTTAAGCACCTGGGAATACAATCCTTTGAGAAAATTTTCCTGCATCACGGTTATACTAAAAAAGATTATTACCATTTTGAAAATAAAAAACTGGATGCTTACTGGTATGCTCCTCCAGATTCCCAATACCCGAGGATATTCATCAGTGAACTCAGAGTGCAGGACCTGACTGAAAATACCCGCAATATCATTAAAAAATATACGGATACAGTCACCACAGATCCTGTGGATTCATTAAATTTAAATGATCCGGATGCTGTCGGGGAATTTTTTCATAAACCGCTTTGGCCTTTGCCTACAGCAGAAGATTATCAACAATTATTAAAGGAAAGTGAGTATGCGGCCTGGGTTATTTACAACCGTTATTACCTGAATCATTACACTATCAGTATTCATAAATTAAAAGGTAAATACAGCAATATTGAAAATTTTAATGATTTTCTTGAAAAAACAGGTATTAAGTTGAATGACTCCGGCGGAAAAATAAAAATAAGCCCGGACGGACTCTTAAAACAGAGCAGTACGGTTGCACAAATGGTCGACGCCACTTTTTCCGATGGAACTACACTCTCCATCTCCGGAAGTTATGTTGAATTTGCCGAAAGAAAGGTATTGCCGGAATTTCAAAATGTGCCGGAAGAGCAATTATTGCCCAAACACCGAAGGGAAGGTTTTGAAGCCGGAAATGCAGATAAAATATTTGAAAGCACCTATTCGGATCAGACAAAACGGAAGTGAGCAGTAGGCAGTGGTCAGTGGTCAGTGGTCAGTGGTCAGTAAAAAGATTATAAAACAAAAATCGTAAATCTTAATGAATATTGATATAAAAGAATTTAAACTCCCCGAACAAGCTTTTGGTGCCAGCACAGGGACCAAACATTGGAAAGGATCGGGAGAAGAAATAAAAATAACATCCCCTGTAGATGGTAAGCTGTTGAGTAAGCTCAACATGGCTTCAGAGCAGGATTATGCAAAAGTGATAAAAACTGCCACTGAGGCAGCGAATGAATGGAAAAAGATCACGGCGCCCGAACGTGGAGAAATAGTAAGGCAATTCGGGGATGTACTCAGGGAAAATAAAAAACTGTTGGGGAAACTGGTCAGTTATGAAATGGGGAAAAGCCTCCAGGAAGGTTATGGCGAAGTACAGGAAATGATAGACATTTGTTACTTTGCCACCGGGCTTTCCAGGCAATTATACGGACTCCAGATACAATCTGAACGGCCGGACCACCGTATGTTTGAACAATGGCACCCGCTGGGTGTGGTAGGGATTATTTCGGCATTTAATTTTCCTGTAGCCGTATGGTCGTGGAATACAGCCATTGCCTGGGTATGCGGAAACGTATGCATCTGGAAACCTTCTGAAAAAACACCTTTTACAGCCATTAAATGCCAGGAATTATTCAGTGAAGTACTTAAAAAAAACAAGCTACCTGAAGGTATATCCAATCTCATAATCGGCGACTATAAAATAGGTGCGGTAATGACATCCGATACCCGTGTAGCACTCATTTCTGCCACAGGCTCCACCCGTATGGGTAAAGCAGTTGCCAGGTCGGTAGCTGAACGGTTGGGCAAAACCATTTTGGAACTGGGCGGTAACAATGCCATTATTGTTACAGAGAATGCTGATTTATCACATGCCATTCCGGCCATAGTTTTTGGAGCAGTTGGGACTTGCGGACAACGCTGTACATCCACCAGACGGCTTATCATCCATGAAAACCAATACGACAGTTTAAAAGAATTGTTAGTGAAGGCGTACGGACAATTAAAAATCGGTAATCCGCTGGATGAAAAGAATCATGTAGGGCCGTTAATTGACAAAGATGCTGTTGCAGGATATTTAAAATCCATTCATGAAGCAATAAAACAGGGTGGTAAAGTACTCATTGGTGATGAAGTTCTTGAAGGAGAGGAATATGCTACAAAATGTTATGTAAAACCAACCATTATTGAAGCTAACCCGGATATGGATATTGTAAAGCACGAAACCTTTGCACCTATTCTGTATTTAATGAAATATAAAACCCTTGATGAAGCGATTGCTATTCAAAACAGTGTCCCGCAGGGTTTGTCATCTGCTATTTTTACGTTGAGTATGCGTGAGGCAGAGCAGTTTTTGTCATTTTCAGGATCGGATTGTGGTATTGCGAATGTAAATATCGGAACATCCGGTGCAGAAATAGGCGGTGCTTTTGGAGGCGAGAAAGAAACCGGTGGTGGCAGGGAAAGTGGATCCGACGCATGGAAAGCGTATATGAGACGGCAAACCTGTACCGTAAATTACGGAACTAAATTACCACTGGCCCAGGGAATCAAGTTTCATATATAATATTCAGGCCCACAGGTTTAATGTTTCTATTATTGATAAATGATCCAAAATAGAAATATTTTTGAAAATTAAGAATTTTAATACCCTATCACATTCATCCTCAGAATTTTGGCATAATTTATGCTATAAGTTTGGTGCTATGAAAAAACTAAATTACTCCCTTGCAATAATACTTATTGTTGTGATATCTATAAGCTGTTCTGAAATCCGTTCAGTAACTGATATTGTTACGCAACCAACAGCCCGTGAATTATATAAACGTGAGTTTAAAGATTCTTTGTGGAAATTTGAAGAGTGGCAAAGCAATGCCGACAGAGCTTTAAAAGATAGTCTCTTTATTAATCTGCCTTATACTGAAATAGGTAAATTCAGCACTTTTAACAACGCACGTAGTTACACCGTTGAACTGGAAGAAGGGGAGGTTGTTTATGTATCTACTACAACAGACAGTTTAAACTATCGGGTTTTTGCTGAAATTCTGGAAATAACAAATGACACACTCAATCCTTTTAAGTCATTATCTAAAAACACCCCAAATGATAAAATATTTGCACACATGGTTGATAGAAGCAGTAGCTATAAAATACTGATCCAGCCGGAGCTTGGGGGAATACAAAATTTTAATATTAGTATTTATACGCAGCCTCAATATGAAGTATTTCCGGTGGCCGGTAAAGACAACAAGGCTATTCAAAGTTTTTGGGGCGATATTCGCAGTGGTGGAAGAAGGACCCATAAAGGAATTGATATATTTGCTCCTAAAGGAACACCGGTAATAGCTACTGTAAACGGATCGGTTCGCTATACCGGCGAAAGAGGCCTGGGTGGTAAACAGGTATGGCTTAATGACAATTCTAGTGGAAATTCTCTATATTATGCTCACTTAGATAGTATTGCTGTTAATGGCTGGCAAAAAATAAAAACAGGTGACACATTGGGTTTTGTTGGCAATACCGGCAATGCAAAATTTACACCCCCTCACCTCCATTTTGGTATTTACAAAAGATTCCGTGGTGCTGTAAATCCATTACCTTTTGTAAAAAAATATGATATCCCTGCAATTTCATTACATACTGAAATTTTACCAGAAAAAATTATAGTTAAAAACAGTATAGCAAATTTGAGAAATACACCGGGCACCCGTAATTCTAAAATTGTAGGTGTGGCTCAAAAAAATGACACATTGACTTTTATGGGAAAAACCGATAAATGGATCTATGCACAAACTCCGGATAATAAAGCCGTATACATTTACGAAAACCTTACAACTCCCCTTCTAAATGAAGGGAGTTAAGAGCTTTAACTCTTCAAGGGTTTGAAACCATATGTGTTCGGAAGATAAATTTCATTGACATATTTTCATAATTTAGTTC
>CALGUD010000100.1 GCA_937901915.1 uncultured Flavobacteriaceae bacterium | reverse complement strand
ATTCTTCCAATATTTTTTAACGAACTTCACTACAAAAACGGGGAGATATCCGGCCTAATTAAACAACTTTCACTCTGTACTGAAGCGTATCAGTTTGAAGAAAAACTATCGGAAATTGGTCTTCAGTTATTTTTAACCCAAAATGAATGTAGCAAGAAATTAAAATCTGTAAAATCGAGAAAAACAAGTACTCAAAAAGAACTGTACAGAAGGATAAGCAAGGCTAAAGATATTATTTTTTATAACTATGCACAGCCGATATCAGTTGAGGAAATAAGCAAAACTATTTGCGTTTCAAAATACCATTTTTCAAGACTTTTCAAAGATATGTATGGGGTATCCCCCTATCAGTTTCTCAAAATTGTCCGGTTAGAGAAAGCCACGGAATTACTTTTAAAAGATTATTCTGTAGAAGAAATTGCCCACCAGGTTGGTTACATCGAAAGCAATTCATTCATTAATGCATTTAAATCGTATACAAATACATATCCTACCAAATACAGAAAATTAATTAGCAAGAATGAATAGTTGTTTATTATCCATTTCTTTAGAATTTTCAGCATTCAAAATTAAGGATCATGGAAAATAAAGTAACACTCATTGTAAAAGCCACTGTTAATTCAGAAGATATGCTCAGTTTTAATACGTATATAGAGCGTTTAACAGCACTTTTTGAAAATATGAATGCAAAACAGATGAATACATAAACACAATGATCCCTTTAAGAAATAAAGGGTTTAAGAAACTTGAAGTATATTTAAGTTAAATTTGTTGAAAACAAGCTGTCCGGGACAATTATACGTGCCTGCAAGCTAAAACCGACAATCATAATTATGAAATACACATACACAATCCTTTATGTAGAAAACGTGGCTAAAACAATTGAATTCTACGAAAAAGCATTCGGGTTTAGCCGAAAATTTATCTCTCCTGAAAATGACTATGGAGAACTGATATCGGGTGAAACAACAATTTCGTTTGCCTCAACGGAATTGGGAAATTCAAATTTCAGGAATGGGTTTGAAAAAATAACAAATTCAAGAAAACCATTCGGAGTGGAATTGGCTTTTACTACTGAAAATATCGAGTCGGACTTTCAAAATGCAATTAAGGCAGGCGCAACGGAATTTGAACCTCTGACCGAAAAACCCTGGGGACAAAAAGTTGGATATTTAAGAGACAATAATGGTTTTTTAATAGAAATTTGTACCCCGATAAAATCGGGTGAATAGGCTTAATGAATAAAAGCTAGCAAGTAAACAACTGTCCCACAGAGTTCAAAAACTTGTGCCTGACTGCAATAAAAACAGCTTTTCAGCATAGATGTTCCCCCAAATAACGCCTTTTAAACAAAGTATCTTCGGACGTTTGAACAAAGTAACTACAAAACATCCTATCTACTTTTGTCTCAACAGAAACAATTAAAATTTAAAAAATGAGACAAAACAATTATCAGGGAGCGTTGCAAAAACCTATAGGTTCCGGTTTTAACGCCACATCAACCACAAGTGATGTAATAAAAGACATTGACCTTACAGGAAAAATCGCCATCGTAACAGGTGGTAACACAGGTATTGGTTTGGAAACTACCAAAACACTTGCAGCCGCTGGAGCAACAGTTATTGTGCCTGCAAGAGATACCGAAAAAGCAAAAAGAAACTTAATGGGTATTGCCAATATAGAATTGGAAACAATGGATTTGATGAATTCAAACTCAATTGACGCATTTGCCGAAAAGTTTTTGGCTTCTGGGAGACCGCTTCATTTACTTATCAATAATGCGGGCATTATGTGGGTGCCGCTACGCAAGGACAGTCGTGGTATTGAATCACAATTGGCTACCAATTACTTAGCACAGTTCCAATTAACCGCCAGACTTTGGCCTGCCCTTAAAAAAGCTGATGGTGCAAGGGTCATTAACGTATCTTCTCAAGGACATCAATTCGCACCTTTCAACTTTGAAGATCCTAATTTTCTTAATCGGGAATATGAAACCCTAAAGGCGTATGGGCAATCAAAAACTGCAAGTAATTTATTTGCCCTTGAGCTGGACAATCTTGCTAAAGCATTTAATGTAAGGGCGTATTCATTACACCCTGGTTCTATTGCCGGAACCGAATTAGGCAGAGAAGCATCATTAGAACTATTCCAAAAAATGGGTTTTTGCGATGCTGAAGGTAATCTTTTACCGGAAGTGGCTGCATCATTGAAAACAATCCCACAAGGAGCGGCCACAACCGTTTGGTGTGCAAGCAGTCCTTTGTTTAATCACATTGGAGGTGTTTATTGTGAAGATGTTGAAGTAGCCGAACTGGCTTCAGAAACAGCAATGTCAAACGGTGTTAAACTGTATTCATTAGATGAATCCAATGCCAAACGCTTATGGACATTGAGCGAGGAAATGACAGGTATACCATTCAATATTACATAAGCAAAAGGAAAAATTAAAAGATGAATTTGCATCATTACGGGTTGCAACATTGGTATCGAATCCTGATTGATGGCGTACAGTTCATATAACACCAAATCGTATGATTATTTCTATTTTTGTATTAATTCTCTCGTTTGTAAGGAAAGGATGTTTAAAAAGATTAGCAATGGAGTATCAAGCAAAATATATAACCGGGGATATTAAACTTTCCTGTTATGAGGACAAGTTTTTTAAGTCGGATATTATGTTCGACCATCACATGCTCATTTGGTTCATTTCGGGGGAGACTAAAATTGTGCAGGCTGACGCTACATACATTTTTAAAAAAGGTGATATATTTTTAATACCCCGAAATCAACTGGCAACGATTATTAATTATCCAAAGGATGGACAACCCCATAAAACGGTGGTGATGCATTTGTCAATGGACAAACTCAGGGATTTTTACAGAAACCTGAACGTAAAACCAGAGGCATTGAAGTCTTCCAAAATTTATTGTTTTAATAATCATCCATTGTTGGAAAGCTGTATGTCTTCATTGCTTCCTTATTTTGAAATGGAAGAACTTCCTGAAAATATCGCCTCACTTAAAATAACAGAGGCAATCAGTATTCTCAGAACAATTGACAAAGGAATAGACAATGTGCTGGCAAATTTTCAGGAACCGGGAAAAATTGATTTAGCCGGCTATATGGAAAAAAACTTTATGTTTAATCTGCCATTGGAAAAGTTTAGCTACCTCACAGGCCGAAGTCTGACAACTTTTAAGAAAGACTTTGGTAAAACATTCAACATGACTCCACAACGTTGGCTTACCCAAAAGCGATTGGAATTGGCACATTACCAGTTTGTTGAAAAGAAAAAGAAACCAATTGACGTTTGTTATGAAGTTGGCTTTGAAAACCTATCACATTTTTCGTATGCCTTCAAAAAACAATTTGGGTATGCACCCTCTACGCTGGTGGATTAAAAAGGTTATACTACACGTTTCAACACGCTCTGTCCACTTTTATTCAACCAAAGAATTAACCGAATTATTAAAACAGTCCGGGTTTCACATTTTAAATATTTTATAAACTAAGTGTAATTGATCCGCTGATGAAAAAAAACTCAAAATCCAGTAACATAATTGAAAAATGAACGTCCCATATAACAACTAAAGAATTTTAAAAAAAAACAAAGCATAAACCAATTACGTTCATTATGAAACATACGATCAAATCATTTTTACCATTAATAATGGGATTATTCCTATTAAACTGTGTAAACGGACAAATTAATATTGCGGAAAATGCACTTGAAAGCTTATCAAATTCTATTACTTCCGAACAAGCCGAATTAATTTTCAGCAATGTTAATGCTTTTCCCGACAAAACAGAACTTTCCATTGCCATTATAGAAAATGGAAAAGTAAAATTCATAGGGGTAAAAAGAATAAACGACACAATAAAACAAATTGAGAATAAGCAGAAAGTGTTTGAAATAGGCTCTATAAGCAAAGTCTTTACTGCAACATTACTTTCTAATTTTGTACAGGAAGGCAAAGTAAAACTAACAGACCCAATTCAGGATTATATTGACTACAACATTAAAACAACCCAAATAATTACTTTTAAGCAACTTGCAAACCATACTTCAGGCCTTCCCCGACTTCCTTCGAACCTGGACTTATTCACAGTAGACCCAAATAACCCTTATAAAGAATATGACAAGCAAAAACTTAAAGAATATTTGACTGAAAAAATTGAACTTAATCAACAACCAGGAGCTAAATACGAATATTCAAATCTTGGTGCGGGAATACTTGGTTTTATACTAACAGAAATAAGTGGTTTAACGTATGAGAAATTATTACAAGAAAAGATTTTCTCACGATATGAAATGACAAGTTCAACTACCAACCGACAAAAAGTTGAAGAAATGCTGACTAAAGGTTTAAATCCAAAAGGTAAAGAAACTTCTAACTGGGATTTTGATGTGCTTGTGGGTGCTGGTGGAATTTTATCATCTGTTAATGACTTATCAAAATTTGCAAAGGCTCAATTAAATGAAGAAAACAAAGAATTGGTGCTCACCCAAAAACAGACCTTTGTCATAAATGAAAATATGAAAATCGGCTTGGGCTGGCATATTCCGGGTAAAAATGGGAAAAACTTCATTTGGCATAATGGGGGAACAGGCGGTTATGCTTCCTCAATGGCATTAAATAAGGAAAATAAAAATGGAGTGATAATATTGTCAAATGTTTCCGGCTTCAATCCACAAATGGGAAATATCGATAAACTATGTTTCGGATTAATGGAAACTTTGAATGACAAATAATAAACCATTTGAAAAGAAATGGATTCCAGAAGATTAAAACAGTAAAAGCGACATGAGAACAGTTAAAATGCTATCAATTTTCATATTTTTGATAGTTTCTTCCTGTCATGATATTTCATTCGACTCAAAAAATTGGAAAAATTGGGAAGAGAATGAATCCAATATCCATATGAGATTGGACATGGTGGACGATTTGATTACAAATTATGATCTCATGGGAAAATCAATTTCACAAATAGAAGATTTATTAGGGAAGCCAGAAAATGATTGTAACGATAAGAATTGTCGGATGAGCTACAACCTTGGGCCCTGTCGAAAATTCGGAATAGCTTATGGTGTGTTAATAATCAAATTTAAGGATGGGAAAGTAATCGAAGTATATAAACATTGTCATTAAAGCAGAATATGGAGTTTTTAATTGGACTTATATGCTCATTGTTTTTCTGACAATAAAATTTAATTTATTTAATAGCTTGAAATAGTACTGATGCGTTAATTTTTAGTTGTTAAATAAGTCCAGTTGTTCTTTGTCG
>CALGUD010000099.1 GCA_937901915.1 uncultured Flavobacteriaceae bacterium | reverse complement strand
CGGCCCCTCCGAGCCAGCACTTTTACAGGGCAGGAATTATGCCTGGCGTGTACGGGCGGTTGTATGGGACGGGGCAGAGGAGGCCGATTATTTTTATAACAAAGGTTACAGTGAGACCTTCCATTTCAGCTACGCTTCCCCATGCTCTCCCCCTTCGGGTTTAAGGGATGCTTCCAATAACAGCAGTATGAGCCATAAGCTCAACTGGTTTAAGACCCACCAGAGGTACCATGTGCAATACCGCAAGAAGAACCCTGCTGCCGATGCATGGTTCGAGGTAGGGCCTTTGTCCACACACCTCAGGGAAGACGATATAGATGAGGAACTGATCCTGTACAATTTAGAAGGCGGCAAGACGTATGAATACCGTGTAGGCGGTTCCTGTGTGGGAACAGGGAACAGGGGAGGTTATGTGTACAGTGACATCCATGAATTCACCACCCGCTCCAGGGACAGTACCGGTACGTACAACTGCGGAGAGATAAGCGGGGTAGAACTAAAGGGTGAGGCCCCCCTTGAGCGTCTGGGCAGTAATGAAGTGTTCACGGCAGGCGACTATCCGGTAACAGCCAAGGAGGTGTATGGGGGCCAGGGGAGTTATACCGGTTGGGGCTATATGCCCATTCCTTATTTAAGGGACACCAAGATAAAAGTGTATTTTGAGGGCATCCGCATCAACAGCAACCACCAGCTTATGGAAGGAGTACTGAAGACGGAGTACGACGAGGAGTGGGAAGGGGTAATGCAGGGGCTGAATGTAGAGTTCCCTGAAGAAGAACAAGCAGAAACAGAAGCAGAAGCTCAGGCAGTGGTTAACAGCACAGCAACAGTAACAGGGAGTGAAACAGGTACAACAACAGAAGCAGGGGAAGAGGATGAACCCATGGCTTATGAAGAAGACCCTTATGAGCTCTTTGAAGATATAACAGAAGAAGAAACCACAGAAGAGACCACGGCAGAAACCCAGGCAGGAACCTCCGGGGCCAATGATGCGGCAAACAGCGCTACATCCGGCCAGGGAACCGGGAATATTAATACCCCCTTAGAGGTACAGGACAACCAGCTTCCGGATGATCAGATATTGGCAAGTACTGCCCCGGGTGATGAAAAGTTGATTGATGAGAGTGGTAAAATTTACAAGAGGGATGATGTAATTTACGTCGATTGCAGTAAAGAAGGCTATAAAGAAATAAGATTGATAAAAGGCGATTATGGAGCGTCCCCTTTAGAAGTCGTATGGGATATATCCTACACTAATTATCCTTACAGAAATAGTTTTTCGGAAGGGGGATTAGAGTTTTTTAAATTAGGATATGGCCAGATGAGAACTTGGACCGAGGATGATGTTAGATGGAATAAAAAGGGTATTATTAGGTTAAACGCAGACTATGGGTCAGGCCACATAACTGTACTTGTAGAATGCGTACCTCCTGACCCTATAATTATAAAGTATCAGGGGGTAAATTATTATCAGGAAGAGACTATAAATTTAGACTGTAGAAAAGGGGAGCATGTGTTTGAATTGTTAGGTCACGATCCAGCCGGCGAAGAATTTATCAATTGGGAGCTAACTTCCCTTAATGGTGCCACCATTTATAAAACAGAGAATGGAACAGGAACTAAGTTTACACTCGATCGAATACGGTTGCTACAGGCCCGGGGGGAATTCCCCCAAGGTATATACCAATTGATAGTACATCATAATTTTACTTCTTACATGGTATATATAGCGTGTGTGGAGGACGTGAAATTAGATCCATTGCTTATTGCGCAAAATACGCCCGCCGGCAATCTGGATGCCACAACCGATACACCGGCTTATCTGAATGAGGAAGTTGAATTAGCCGAAGAAGACCCGTTAAACCCCGAAGATCCGAATGCTATTTTTGAAAATGAAGAAATACTCGGTAATGGGGGCGATGCAGGACAGGCGGAAGAATATGAAGAGCTTAATGTAACAATGGAGGAAGTTTTGGACGATACAGAACTTGATTTAACAACCAAACTTCTTTGGATCACTGTTCTAGGGATTAATCAGGAAGCTGTAAACCATATTTCAAGCCAGCCGGCTACTGAAATTGTAAAAGCTTTTGGAAACAGTAATGAGAATGTTATAAAGGATTTGGGGGATAGCCCTGTTTTAATGAGTGCCTTATTTAACAAATTGGATAATAATGATTTTGCAAAAATAAGTTCCATTGTTACTTTAATTGTCCCCCCAACCGTTAATGACAGGGATAATGCCGGGAAAGTGGCCTTGCGTGTTTTGAACATACAACTTCAAAGCAAAACCATTGCGCGTAAATTCATTGAACAAAACATGAAAGTGGTTGTCATACCACGGCACATGCTTATCACAGAAGTAGAAGAATTTTCTCATTTGGTAAATCACACTACACCGGTCGGTATACCTGTAGCACAGGTAAGGGGATATAAAAAAGGAGAACTCATCGCAGTTCCTGAAGAGGACTTGCTGGGAGGTAATTGCACAGCAACTTATGAAGGTAAAAGATTGCTAGAACCATATCCTGACGGCAATTCCACAACCAGTCATGAAATAGCACATGGTATACACGGAGTGTTGGATGGAAATCAGAAAGCCATTATAACCACAGCTTTTAACAATAGAAAAAAACGTGCAATGGCAAATCCTAATGACCCCGGTCAATGGGTCACTGGCAGGGAAGGGAGCTATGCATCTATAAATAGAGAAGAATTTTTTGCACTTCTTAGTAATGCTTACTTAGGGGTAAATATAGGTATTGATTATTATACTAAGGATCCTCTTCATAATGGCAAAGAATGGGTGCGAAATAATGAACCGGAAATATATAAGTTACTGGAAACACTTTATGGGCAGGCGACCCTGAAAGGGATAATTCCAGGTTCGTGAGATGATTATGAGAAGGAACCTATATTTAATGATGATCCAAAGTTTTTTCATAAAGCACGGGAAATGGGTGTTTTTACCAATTCTCTGTACGCCTCTGATGCTACATTCGCAGTCCATTGATGTAGAAAATTTTGGACAGGGAAAACCTTTTACATTAAGTGGGTCGGTATCTGCCAGTGGGGTGTATTATAATTCAAATTTAAATAATGCCCGGGCCCCATTTACCTATTTTTTACAGGGCGGGCTTAATGCCAGTATTTACGGGTTTAGCATACCGGTTTCCTATAGCATCACCAACCAGGGCGATAATCTTGGATACAAGCTCCCTTTTGATTTTAACCGCATAAGCCTTCATCCTAAATACAAATGGATAACAGCCCATATTGGAAGTATTGGTATGGATTTTTCACCTTACACGTTAAGCGGACATCAATTTACCGGGGGTGGGCTTGAATTAGCGCCCGAAGAAAGCCCTTTTAAATTAAGTCTTATGTCCGGCCGGCTGCTTAAGGCTGTTGAAGAGGATGTTAACCCTAATACTATCCCGTCATTTAAACGTATGGGATATGGTATAAAAGCAGGGTTTGTAGAAGAAAAATACAGTATTGGGGTCATCGCTTTTTATGCCAAAGATGATATAAACTCTATAGCCTTTGTGCCTGTGGAAAAAGAAATTCTGCCTATGGAAAACCTTGTTTTGGCAATAGAAGGTACCGTAAAAGTAACGCCTTCGTTTTCCGTAATGGCCGAGTATGCATCCAGTGCACTTACCAAAGATTTGAGGGCAGACAAGGTTGTAAGCAATAAATCCGGTTTGGCCGGGATGTTTTTTAAAAGTCGGTTATCCACCCAATATTTCGGGGCATATAAAGCCAAACTAAACTATACTGTAAATAAATCTGCTGTAGGAGTGGGTTATGAACGTATAGATCCGGGTTATGAAACCCTGGGCGCATATTATTTTAATAATGACCTCGAAAATATAACCCTGGATGCATCATCAACTTTTTTTAAAGATAAACTCAACGTAATGTTTAATGTGGGATATCAAAAGGATGATATTAAAAACCAAAGTTCAAGCAATACCAGCAGGATGATAGGTTTTTTAAATGCCAACTTTGCATTGTCAGACCGCATAAACATTTCCGGATCGTATTCAAATTTTCAAACCTATACCAATACCAAACCTAACCAGTTTGATGATATCAATGACAGTGATTTACTGGACGAAGAACTCGAAGCATTAGATTATAAGCAACTTTCACAAAGTGCAAGCATGAATTTTATGTGGATTACAAAAAACGATAAAAATAACCGGCAGACCTTTACGTTTAATTATGCTTTAAACGATGTGGCCAATGAGCGGGGAGGAAGGGTAGGTATAGGGGACGCTTCTACGTTCCACAATACCAATACCGGCTACGGCTTTAATTTTCCTGAGAATGATTTTGATGTTAATTCATCTGTCAATTTCACTTATAATACCATAGGAAGTGAAGATGCTACTACCTGGGGGCCAACCCTAGGGGTAGGTAAGAGATTTTTTGAAAGGGCATTAAATACCAAAGTAACTGCATCCTACAATACCTCCGGGAATACACACGGCAAAACGAATGTTTTAAACCTAAGAGGTAATGCCTCTTTTATATATAAAGACAATCATAATTTTACTTTGAATCTCATACAACTGTTCAGGAATTCTTCTAATAACGGAACAGGAACAGGAAATGGAAACCTTAGTGAATTTACCGCAACCTTAGGCTATAACTATGCATTTGGAATTAAAAAACCTCATTTTAATCGTGGTTTAGGTCTGCGGTTTACATACAGGGAGAATGTTTTTAAAGGTTTGCCAAATGAAATTACTTCCCAAATAAAGCAAATAACAACTACGAATGTTAAAAACCCGATAAAGGATGTGAGGAAAGAATTATTGTTCCTGTGGGCTGTAGTAAATAAAGCAGAATCCAGGGATAAAAAGCAATATGAAGCTGCTGCTATAAATTATTTGGATACCTTATATTTTTATATAGATTTTTTAGAACAGTATGATAATCTCATTGTAGACGCGTTTAATAAACTGCTTCATGAGGCCCGTAGAGCCGATTACGACCTCGAACAGGAGTACAATCATTTACATGCTGTAATAAACAGTGCAGAAAAACCAAATATTGAAGATATCGAAAGGCTGCCTGTGGTAGAAAAGAAATTCACGGCACATCGTTTACTGCTCACTGAAATTCAAAAGCTGGATGTTGAAAAAATTGAAGAATCAAAGAGTGATTTAAAGGGATTTAAGAAAAAATATATTTCGAAAGTTTATGTGATGGTAAAAAATAAAGTTTCCCATAAAAAAATCATTGATTACCTGGAAGTGCAGATGGCAGACGTTTATCATAAATTGTTAAACCGATAGAAGTATACATTTAATGATTTGGATTTTACATATACTATAGCCAATTAATATTGAATCTTTCATTTTGTTATGTCTTTTTTTGTCATTTTACCTTTAAGCCGAAATGCTTTTTATCAATATGATAATTCTTCTATTTTATGTCCTTTTGAGTTAATTTGTTCTTTTTTTTGCCGTAAATTTGCTAAAATTATTACTCTTAATAAATTGAAGTTATGGCAGTTACAAAACAATATTTAAAAAGCAAACCGGTATGTAAGGTAACATTTATAGTGCCTGCGGATGAAGCAGAAAAAGTTGCGGTTGTAGGGGATTTTAATAACTGGAAAGAAAATGAATGGACTTTAAAAAAGCTAAAAAATGGAAATTTTAAAGGGACTTTTGACATTCCAAAGGATTCCGAATACGAGTTTAAATATATAGTAGATGGGAATTATATAAACGAGACTGAAGCCGATCGTTATCAGTGGAACGATTACGCGGGAGCTGAAAACGCTGTTTTGGTAATTTAATATTTATTGGTTAGTAATGAACGAAAAGCATCCCTTCCCGCGTTGGGGTGCTTTTTTGTTTAACAGTAAGTCACCTTTGGTTGTACTTTAAGCTAACCGCCTGAAAAAATAATTTTTAAAATTTTCATCTTCATCTGTTATACTTTCGGAGATATGAAGTCCGCTTTCCTCTGCAAGCCATTTTACTGTGTTATCATCGTATTTTTGGGAAATTTCAGTATGCATTGCTTCCCACTTTTCAAAATTAACTTCAAGATTTAATTTGTTGATTGCTACAGATTGTTTCTTTTTACTTACTAAAAAACTTTTGGCGGTACCAGTTTGTGGATCGTAGGTTTCCCAATGAAGAAATTCATTCGGATTAAAATCAGCGTCTAATTCATTGTTAATCCTGGTCAATACATTTTTATTAAATGCCTCGGTGATACCGCTTTTGTCATTGTAAGCATCCAATATTTTCTGTGGATGTTTTTTTTGGTCAAATCCCATAAAAAGTATATCACTCTTACACATACTTTTCTGAATTTCCTTCATAAATTGTACGGCTCTGGAATGAGGCAAGTTGCCAATATTGGAACCTAAGAACAGGATAACCTTTTTCCGTTTATTAAGAGAAGTAAGCTTTTCCAGGACTTTAAAATAGGATCCTTGTTGCGGTTTAACACTGAGAAGGGGAATTTCTTTTTTTAAAGAAGCTTCCAAATGATTTAAAGCATGCTGGCTGATATCTATGGGTAAATAATTAAAGTTAAAATCATTTTCAACTAAATATTCGAGTATAACTTTAGTCTTTTTGCCATCACCTGCACCCAGTTCTATCAAATCAAAACCATTAGGGGTAGTAAAATATTCTGCAATTAATTCAATATTACTTTTTATAATGTTTAATTCGGCCCTGGTGAGGTAATATTCCGGCATAGCCATAATTTGCTGAAAAAGCTTATCGCCTTTTTCATCATAAAAATATTTAGAACTCACATACTTTGGAAATGCGGTGAGGCCTTTATAAACGTCTTCTGCAAAATCCGTTTTAAAATTAGTATTTATTAAATCTGTTTTCATTTCCATAATTCATTCTGCTAAACGTATTCCTGTAAATTGCCATTGTGCACCGGGATGAAAAAAATTACGATAAGTATGACGTGTATGGTTTTTTGGGGTAGCAACGGATCCGCCTCGTAAAACTTTTTGATTAACCATAAACTTTCCATTGTATTCTCCTAAGGCACCCTCTGCTTTTTTATATTTTGGATACGGTACATAAGCACTTTCTGTCCATTCCCATCGTTGCCCCCAGATAAAGTATTCCTGTGCCACCTCCCATTCAAATTCTGTAGGCAGCCTGTAACCTTTCCATTGTGCAAAAGCATATGCTTCATAATAAGATATATGGGTTACCGGATATTTTTTATTCAGGGGCGTTAGGCCATTTAAAGTATAAAGAAACCATTCATTATTAATGTTATGCCAGTAAAAAGGAGCATTAATTTTGTTTTTTTGAACCCACTCCCACCCGTCTGAATGCCAGTATTTGAAGTTTTTATACCCCCCGTCATTTATGAACTTTAAATACTGCCCGTTAGTAACCAGCGCATCTGAAATTTTATACTCATGTAAATAGACTTTATGATTCCCCAGTTCATTATCATAACAAAAATCATTTGTAGCGTGTCCGATATTGTATATGCCTTCAGGAATAGTTAGCCACTCCTGCGGTTTCTGGACTATAAAATTTTCCTGAAAAGTTTCTGAGTATGAAGGTTGCAACGGGTTATTTCCCAGGATATATTTTATATCGGTAATGAGTAATTCCTGGTGCTGTTTTTCATGATGAATGCCTATTTCTAAAATATTAAAGACCTCATTGGTGATATAACCCTCAATAAATTCTGTTAATTGTTGAGTAACATAATCACGATAGGTATAAACTTCTTCAACAGTAGGGCGAGAGAGGTTGCCTCGGTTTGTCCTTACAACCCTTTCTCCAAAGGACTCATAATAACTGTTAAAAATATAAGCGAAATCCTCATTAAAAATTTTATAATCCGGTTTATGATTTTTAAGAATAAATTCTTCTAAAAACCATGTTGTATGGCCTAAATGCCATTTTGGCGGAGAAACATCTTCAGTTGGTTGTACCACATAATCTTCAATTTTTAATGGAGCACACAGTTCTTCTGTAGTTTGTCTGGTCTCTAAAAATTCTGTAAGGATCTGACTGGTTTTGATCATAAATGCCGCTACTGTTACTATTTATTTAAAGTTAAATAATTAAAAAGGGTGTAATGTGCTTTTATGAATAAAAAAAGCCGTCTATTAAACTGCTACAGCCCCCTTAATATGTGGGTGTGGATTGTAATCTACCAGTGTAAAATCTTCAAACTTAAAATTGAAAATATCCTTAACTTCAGGATTGATGATCATTTTTGGTAATGGCCTTAATTCCCGGCTTAGTTGAAGTTCTACCTGTTCCATATGATTATCATAAATATGAGCATCGCCAAAGGTATGGATGAAATCCCCCGGTTCATATCCGCAAACCTGGGCCATCATCATGGTAAATAATGCATAAGAAGCTATATTAAAAGGAACCCCCAGGAAAATATCAGCACTGCGTTGGTATAACTGGCAGGATAATTTTCCTTTTTTCTCTCCTTTGGAAGGGTCTGGAGAAGATACATAAAACTGGAAGAATGCATGGCAGGGAGGCAATGCCGCTTTTCCATTAGCTACATTTTCGGAAAAGGGAACTGATGTATCGGGCAAAACACCTGGATTCCATGCAGTAACCAACATTCTGCGGCTGTTAGGATTATTTTTCAACGTATCAACAACTTCTTTTATCTGGTCAATATCTTCGTTATTCCAGTTGCGCCATTGATGCCCGTACACAGGCCCTAAATCACCTTTCTCATCTGCCCATTCGTTCCAGATACGTACTCCGTTTTCCTGGAGATACTTAATGTTTGTATCACCCTTTAAAAACCAAAGCAATTCATAAACAATAGATTTTAAATGAAGTTTTTTAGTGGTAATCATTGGAAAACCCTGGCTTAAATCAAACCGCATCTGGTAACCAAAAACACTTTTAGTACCTGTGCCCGTCCGGTCTCCTTTCTGATTTCCGTTTTCTAAAACATGTTTAAGTAAATCGTGGTATTGCTTCATTTAATATAGAATTGAATAACAGAACGAAAATAGAAAAAACAGGATTAAGGTACCTTTAAAAAAGGGTTAATTTATTAAAAGGTTATTAACCGTCATTAAGTGAGAAAAAATTAGTCTTAACCAATAATCATCCCGGCAATAGTAGCAGATAACAGGGATGCTAAGGTTCCGCCTAAAACAGCTCTCAGGCCAAATTCAGAAAGGTTTTTACGTTGTCCCGGGGCCAGTGAACCTATGCCACCGATTTGTATACCGATAGAGGCAAAATTTGCAAATCCGCATAACATATAAGTGGCCATTATAACAGATTTATTATATGTGAGATGGGTTGCATTGGCAACATTTTTTAAATCGGCCAGTTGTATGTAGCCCACAAATTCGCTTGCTGCCAGCTTTATTCCTAAAAGCTGACCCATGAGCATCATATCTTCTTTGGCAACACCAATAAGCCACATAAGAGGGGCAAAGACAAATCCTAAAATTGACTCTAAAGAAAAGCTTTGATAAGGTGTATTTTCGGCCAGTATAGTATTCAGGGATGTCCAGTCGCCTATCCATTCCAAGCCATAGTTGATCATGGCGATAAAAGCTAAAAATACCAATAGCATGGCACCTACATTTGCAGCTAATTTAAGTCCTTCCGTTGTGCCATTGGCAATGGCATCTAGCATATTGGATCCTATTTTATCTGAAGAGACCTCAGTGTTTGTGTCAATTTTTGCTTGTTGAGGATATAATATTTTAGAGATTATGATGGCCCCCGGGGCTGCCATTACCGATGCCGCAAGTAAATGCTGTGCAAATTGTTGTCGGAGTATGGGGTCATCACCTCCTAAAAATTGAATATAGGCGGCTAATACACCACCGGCCACTGTAGCCATGCCGCCAATCATGACCAGCAATATTTCCGAACGGGTCATGCGTTCTAAATAAGCTTTGATCAATAATGGAGCTTCGGTTTGGCCTAAAAATATATTTCCGGCAACCGATAAACTTTCGGCACCTGAAATATTAAGAAGTTTGGTTAGTACCCAGGCCATGCCCTTTACCACTACCTGAATAATACCTAAATAAAAAAGTAAAGATGTTAAAGCAGAGAAGAAGATGATAGTTGGCAATACCTGGAATAGGAATATAAATCCAAAACTTTCAATATCCATCATCCCACCGAGCAAAAATTCACTTCCTGCACGTGTAAAGTCCAGAATTTTAGTAAAAAACCTTCCGCCGTAATCAAATATTTTTCCAATAAAGCTGAGATCTATTCTAACACTTCCGATATTGAACCCTATTTTATGTCCTGCTAAAATTCCTATTGCCAGTATGAGCTGTATACCCATGCCTATACCAATAGTTTTCCACTTAATGGCTTTCCTGTTATTGCTGAAAGCAAAAGCAATGACTATTAATACAAACATTCCCAGAACACCTCGCAAAAATCCGTTGAATGTAAATCCCTGGCTGGGGGTAATAGAACCGCCTTCTGATAGAGTAGTGGAGGTTTCTTTTTTATTTGTTTCGGATATAAAATTGTAGTTGTTCTGCTTTCCCTGAACTACGAGTGTGGAATCAGTTAATTGAAGTACTTTATATTTAGCTATACTGTCTCCTGGCTCATTGAAGTAAAATATAAGATTATTATTCTGGTATATATAACTTCCTTTCAGATGTAGAGTATCATTGGGTAAGGAAAACTCAAAATCCCCATCCTTAAAATTTAAAGAGCCGTTTTGAGTTGATGAAGATAGCTGCCAGTCTTTTTCAATTTCCTGGGAAGAAACCGTGTAAAAAAGTGCAAAGAAGCAAAAGAGGCTTAATAAAAACTCCTTCATGAGGAAATTATTTCTGGTCCCGTTTAGAGATCTCATCTCTTATTTTTGCTGCTTTCTCATAGTCTTCATTTACTACAGCGGCATCCAGCATTTTGTATAGTTCCTGTAGGGAATAGGCTTTGTAAGTTTCACCCGGTTCGGTCCCTTCGCTTGATAAGACTTCATCCAGGATAATGCTTTCCCCTTCTTCATCACTTTCTTTGTCTTCATCTTCCTTGGGTGAAAACTTCAGATAAATTCCGGCCTTGTCGAGTATATTCTTATAAGTAAAAATAGGTGCGTTAAATCGCAATGCAAGTGCAATGGCGTCACTGGTACGGGCATCAATAATTTCTTCTATCTTATCGCGTTCACAAATAATGCTCGAGTAAAATACCCCGTCAACCAACTTGTGAATAATAACCTGTTTTACTACAATATCAAACCTGTCCGCAAAACTTTTAAAGAGGTCATGGGTTAGCGGCCTGGGTGGTTTTATTTCTTTTTCTAAGGCAATAGCAATGGACTGCGCTTCAAAAGCACCAATAACTATAGGTAATTTTCTTTCACCATCAACTTCATTCAGAATAAGTGCGTAAGCACCATTCTGTGTTTGACTGTAAGAGATACCCTTTATGTTTAATTTTACAAGACTCATAAATCAAAAAAAAACAGAAGGCTGTCTAAATAAAGGATCATCCTTCATCCAGACAGCCCTTACCAGGGCACAATTTAACAAAATTATGCGTTATTATCTTTAAATTCCTTCAATTTTTCAGTTAGTTTCGGAACAATTTCAAAAGCATCCCCCACTATACCGTAATCGGCAGCCTTAAAAAATGGGGCTTCCGGATCATTATTTATTACAACTTTAACTTTTGATGAATTTATACCGGCCAGGTGTTGAATTGCTCCGGAAATACCTACAGCAATGTATAAATTTGAAGCCACAGGTTTACCAGTTTGCCCAACATGTTCACTATGAGGTCTCCAGCCCATATCTGATACAGGCTTAGAACAAGCAGTAGCTGCACCTAAAACTTTTGCAAGATCTTCAATTAAATGCCAGTTTTCAGGACCTTTTAGTCCCCTTCCGCCTGAAACCACAATATCTGCATCGGCAATGGTAACTTTTCCGGAGGCTTTTTCAACCGATTCAACCTTCACACTAAAATCACTATCATTTAATGAGGGTGAAAAAGCTTCTTCTGAAGCTACTCCCTGAGATTCCTTTGCGCCGAATGAATTTTTTGAAAGTCCGATTATTTTAATATCGGTGTTGATTTCTGTAAAATTAAATGCTTTGTTGGTAAAGGCAGTTCTTTTCACTTTAAAGGGAGATGTGCTCTCCGGAAGGGCAACTACATTTGATGCATACCCTGCGTCTAAATTCACTGCCAGAATGGATGAAAGAAATTTACTGTCGGCACTTGAGCTAAGTACAACCACTTTTGAACCTTCTTTTTCAGCAGCTTGCTTTAAAATATCGGCATAGGCTTTTGCATTAAACTTATTGAGTTTATCATCTTTTACCATAAGCACCTTATCGACTCCGTATTTTGCCAATTCAGAACTGCTTTCAGCATTTACTGCCACAGCAGTAACAGTAGTACTCATCATATTGGCTACTTCTTTAGCATACGAAGCAAGTTCGAAAGCTATTTTTTTAATTTTTCCGTTTTCCGTTTCGGTATATACTAGAACAGACATAATATCTTTAATTTATAAGTTTAAAAATTTCAAGTACCAAACATTGTAGTCTTTGGTATTTGGAATTTGAATAATTGGAATTTCTACCTAAATTACTTTCGCTTCATTATGAAGCAAGCTTATTAATTCGTCTAAATTATCTGGGGAAACGAGTTTAACCGCACCTTTTGGAGTGGGTTTTTCAAATTTAACAGCTTTTGTTAATGCAGACGCTTCAACAGGTTCGGTAATATTTAATTTTTTTTGCCTGGCCGTCATAATACCTCTCATATTCGGTATTCTCAGATCGCTCTCTTCAACAAGCCCTTTTTGTCCCCCAATAACCAGGGGTAATGATGTTTTAATGGTTTCTTTACCACCATCAATCTCACGTATAGCCGTTGCATTGGTGCCTTCAACTTCTAACCCGATACACGTATTTACAAAATTAGCATTTATAAGTGTGGCTAGCATACCCGGAACCATACCTCCGTTGTAGTCAATAGACTCCCTGCCGGCAATCACAAGGTCAAATCCTCCATCCTGCACAACTTTTGCCAGTTGTTTTGCCACAAAAAAACCATCAGTAGGCTGCGTATTTACCCTTATAGCCTCATCTGCCCCAATAGCCAGAGCTTTTCTAATCGTTGGTTCAGTCTCAGGACCTCCCACATTAACTACAGTTACAGTTGCACCTTGCTTTTCTTTAAACCACATGGCCCGTGTTAACCCAAATTCATCGTTCGGATTTATAACAAACTGCACCCCATTTGTGTCAAACTTAGTGTTCTCGTCTGTGAAATTAATTTTTGATGTAGTATCAGGAACATGGCTAATACATACTAATATCTTCATATTTACAGATGTTTTTTATTAATTTAATATATGTTGTACGAAGATACTGAATAATTACAAAATATGCTATGCACGCATAATATATTTTTAATAAAATGTTATTTAAAAAGTTGTTTTAGAATTACTATTTTTGCTACTCTTAAAGAGATAGCTAACAATATTATAATTATATATGAGAACAATTCAGTTTAGAGAAGCCATTTGTGAAGCAATGACCGAAGAAATGCGAAAGGACGAAACCATTTATTTAATGGGTGAAGAAGTAGCCGAATATAATGGCGCCTATAAAGCTTCCAAAGGCATGCTGGATGAATTTGGGGCAGAGAGGGTTATAGATACCCCGATTTCTGAATTGGGTTTTTCCGGAATAGGTGTGGGCTCAGCAATGAATGGGAACAGACCTATTATTGAGTTTATGACCTTTAATTTTGCGCTGGTAGGAATAGATCAGATTATAAACAATGCAGCAAAAATGCGGCAAATGTCTGGTGGACAGTTAAGTATTCCAATTGTATTCAGGGGACCAACAGCTTCAGCGGGTCAATTAGCAGCAACACATTCACAGGCTTTTGAAAGCTGGTATGCCAACTGCCCGGGTTTAAAAGTCATCGTGCCGTCCAATCCATATGATGCAAAAGGACTTTTAAAATCGGCCATCCGTGATAATGATCCTGTTATTTTTATGGAGTCTGAGCAGATGTATGGTGATAAAGGGGAAGTACCTGAAGAGGAATATACAATTCCTATTGGTGTAGCCGATATTAAAAGAGAAGGGAATGATGTGACAATTATTTCTTTTGGGAAAATTATAAAAGAGGCATTTAAAGCAGCCGATGAATTAGAAAAAGAAGGGATTAGCTGTGAAATCATTGATTTGCGTACTATAAGGCCGATGGATCATGAAGCCATTTTTAAGTCTGTGAAAAAAACCAATAGATTGGTTATACTAGAAGAGTCATGGCCTTTTGGTAACATATCAACTGAAATCACCTATCAGGTTCAATCTCACATATTTGATTACCTGGATGCTCCTGTTATTAAAATTAATACAGCAGATACTCCTGCGCCATATTCACCTGTTTTATTGCAAGAATGGCTTCCAAATTCTAATGATGTAGTTAAAGCAGTAAAAAAAGTTTTGTATAAATAATCAATAAAATATTGCGTTATATAAACTTCACTGACTATTTTTAGGTGGTGAAGTTTTTTTTAATGAGTAATTTTAAATTACTAGTGATGCGTTGTTTTTTTAAAAAAACATATAATTGACTGATATTAAATT
>CALGUD010000098.1 GCA_937901915.1 uncultured Flavobacteriaceae bacterium | reverse complement strand
AGTGTATCATTGGTATGATTAACAAAAACAATTTCATGCTGAATGTTTATAGTGTTTGATTCCGCATGCAGGGTAGCATTGATAATGTGACTGTTTTGCGAAAAAATATTTCCATAACAGAAGATAAAAATGATAAGAAAGTATGAAGTTATATATTTCAACATTAATAAATGAGGGTAATTACATCAATATGTTTTTAGTTGATTAAGGTTGAAATGTTAATTTTGTGATGAATGCAATATTATGGAAAAAAAATACGAATACCAATGAATTTTTATTTAATATATGTACAAGGTTATTATTGTAAATTGAAGCAATTTACAAGGAAGATTATCCGGCTTTTACAGCTAACTCAATAAATCATCCGAAATGCAGTTGTATTAACAAACTAAACACGGCCAAAACTATGAATTTATCACAGATATCTCATGACGAATATTCCACTTTTTTTTCAACTTACATAAAAGTTTTACCTGGAATTAATTTATTTAAAGAATTACCTGAAGGAAAGAAAAGGTTTTTAGAATTACTAAAACCAGTTCCTGCAGAAAAATTTTTTGAAACTTATGCTGTAGGCAAATGGACCTTAGCAGAAGTTATCTTACATTGTATTGATACTGAACGTATTTTTCAATACAGATTATTACGTATTGCAAGAAATGACATAAGAGATCTGGCAGGTTTTAACCAGGATCACTACGTCCCTTATTCTGATGCCAATATGCGAACAAAAGAAAGTTTACTCCAGGAATATGCTATAGTGAGGGATAGTACTATTCAACTTATAAATAATATCAACGCTAATAATTTAAAGCACATTGGTACAATTGACGGAAATCCTATATCTGCCAGAGCTTTAGGTTTTATAATTTGCGGTCATCAATACCACCATGAAATAATTATAAAAGAAAGATACTTAAAATAGTATTTTACCTATTCGTCTTCATCCTCGTCATATTCTTCATCTTCAATATCGGTATCATCCTCATCAATATCAGGATCATTTTCTTCGACATCAGCCTGATCATCATCATCATCTACTTCAACATCATCTTCCGGAATGTCTAGTTTATCTGAAGAGATTTCATCAGTAGCAGTGAAGTCATCATCCTCATCGTCATCCACAAAACTTCCCATAGAAGAAGCCAGCTTAGTACTCACTTTTACAAGATATATAGTATCATCAGTTCGTACTTCTACAGCTTCTACTGTTTCATTATGCATATTTTTGAAGCTAATGATATCATCATCGCCATAACCATCGGGAAATTTTTCTACCAATAATGATAAAATTTCGTTGTTAAGTTTCTTATAGTCAACAATAACTCGCCTCATATAAATTTAGTAATTAGCTATTAATTTGGTTATTTTAAAGGTAAATGAAAAAACATTATATTAACAAATAATATTTCCAGTTTTTTTTACATATTTAACAGATATGCAAAAATCAGGGGAGCTACTATTGTGGCATCAGATTCAATGATAAATTTAGGTGTATTTATATCCAGTTTCCCCCATGTTATTTTTTCATTAGGTACAGCTCCGGAATAGGAACCATAACTTGTTGTAGAGTCTGAAATCTGGCAAAAATAACTCCAGAAAGGTACATCATGCATTTCCATATCCTGATAGAGCATAGGAACTACACATATAGGGAAGTCACCTGCAATACCACCGCCAATTTGAAAAAAACCGATACCTTTCTCAGAGTTGTTAGTGTACCAATCGGCTAAAAAAGTCATATATTCAATACCACTCTTCATGGTAGTGGCCTTAATGTCTCCTTTAATTACATAGGAAGCAAAAATATTCCCCATTGTACTGTCTTCCCATCCTGGTACCACCATGGGTAAGTTTTTCTCGGCTGCTGCATACATCCAGGAATCTTTAAGGTCTATTTCGTAATATTCTTCCAAAACTCCGGAAAGGAGCATCTTGTACATGTATTCATGTGGCAGGTAGCGTTCTCCTTTATTGTCTGCATCCTTCCATATTTTATAGATATGTTTTTGCAACCTTCTGAAAGCTTCTTCTTCAGGAATACAAGTATCGGTAACACGGTTTAAGCCTTTTTCCAGTAATTCCCATTCCTGTTGAGGGGTTAAATCCCTGTAATTCGGAACGCGTTTATAATGGGAATGTGCAACCAGGTTCATAATATCTTCTTCCAGATTGGCACCTGTACATGAAATGATCTGAACTTTATCCTGCCGTATCATTTCCGCAAATATTTTACCCAATTCGCCGGTACTCATTGCACCTGCAAGGGTCACCATCATTTTCGCACCATTATTTAACTGGTCTTCATAACCTTTGGCTGCATCAACTAATGCTGCAGCATTAAAGTGCAGGTAATATTTTTCTATAAAGTCCGATATGGCGCCTTTATTCTTCTTCGTCATCTTCGTATTTTTTTTGTTTATCGGCGTATTTAAATTTATATGCGAGCATTTTGTAGTATAGCTTAGCAGCTAAAAAATCTGAAGACTTGTCATTTTCATTTGGACATAATTCAACTATATCAAATCCAACAACGTTTTTCTTTTTAAAAATCCTCTTTATATATTCCAGGGTTTCATACCACAGTAACCCACCGGGCTCCGGTGTTCCTGTAGCGGGTAAAATTGATGGGTCAAAAGCATCAAGATCTATAGTTATGAAAACATTTTTGGTCATTTGATAAATAGAATTGTCAATCCATTCATCATCTTCGATCATTTTATGAGCATAATAGGTTTGATTTTCATCAATATACTCTAATTCTTCAACATCCATGCTTCTGATACCAACCTGAATAAGGTTGGTTGTTTGGCTTGCTTCATGAAGTGCGCATGCGTGATTACATTTGCTTCCTTCGTATTCAGGCCGCAGATCGGCATGTGCATCAATCTGAACAACTGTGAGATCATCAAAACATTCCCTGAAGGCTCTTATTGTTCCTATTGAAATTGAATGCTCACCACCAAAAATAGTCACAAATTTATCCTGGTTAATATAGTTTTTGGTAGTTTTATGTACCGCTTCCACCATTTTTTCCGGAGATGAATTTTCGGATATCGGAGGAGCAAGGTAAATGCCTTTTTTATACGGTTCACTTTTTGTTTCAACATCAAATAATTCCATATTTTCCGTGGCATGTAAAAAAGCTTCCGGACCTTTATCGGCTCCTTTTTGACATGTACTGGTTCCGTCATATGGAACAGGAATTAATACTACCCGGGCGTCATCCAGGCGGGCATATTTTTCAGAAATGCCGGCATACGTTTTTTTACTCATGGTAACCTAAAATTTTTAAAAAATCTTCTGCTGTTTGTTGTGGTGCAAATAATTCGGTTGTTATAGTTCCTTCCTCATCCCTGTTAATTAAAATATGCTTTGGTGATGGAATAAGGCAGTGTTGTAATCCTCCGAAGCCTCCGATAGTTTCCTGGTAGGCTCCTGTATTGAAAAATCCTATATATAAAGGTTTGTTTATATTAAACTTTGGTAAATAAATAGCGTTCATATTTTGTTCACTGTTGTAATAGTCATCACTGTCACATGTTAATCCACCTAATAAAACCCTTTCATACTCATCATGCCAACGGTTCACTGCAAGCATGATAAACCGCTTGTTAATTGCCCAACTATCCGGTAGGGTGGTAATAAATGATGAATTTATCATATTCCATTTTTCACGGTCATTTTGTCTTTTTTGGTATAAAACTTCATAAATAGCCCCTCCGCTTTCGCCTACTGTAAAAGACCCAAACTCAGTAAAAATGTTAGGAACCGGCACATCTGCTTCCAGGCATGCGAGTTTTATCTGGTTTATGATCTCATCGACAATATATTCATAATCATATTCGAAAGCAAGTGAGTTCTTAATGGGGAACCCACCACCTATATTCAAGCTATCTAATGTAGGGCATACTTTACGCAAATCAATATATACCCTTAAACATTTTAATAATT
>CALGUD010000097.1 GCA_937901915.1 uncultured Flavobacteriaceae bacterium | reverse complement strand
CCGGCTGCATGCCCGTACCCGTTATTATTATAATTAGAATCAAATTGGGCTAATTCTGTGTCATACTTAATAAGGTTGTTATACTCTTTATAATAAGCCTCTGCACGGAAAGTCTGTCCATCCTTATTTAACTGGTAATTAAGTATATAATGAGATGTTTTTTCAGACTTTATGTCAAAAGCATACTTAAGAAAGTTCATATTTGGATTTTGATAGAAATCGCCATACGCTATAGATACCTGACCTTTTTCACTTGTTTTATAGGCTATTGATAATCTTGGCGAAACGGTAAACTCTTCTAACAATTCTGAAAATTCACCTCTAACCCCTACTTTAGCAGCAAAATTCTTAGAAAAAAATATATCTCCCTCTGCATAAGCTGCTCCTAAATGGTTTTCAAAACCAGCATTGTCAGTAAATCCATTTTCCAGATTATAATCTTCATTAAAATCCGTTAAAAAATATTCTGTCCCAAAATTTATACTGAAACGATTACTGAATGACTTTTTAACTTTGGCTTTCACATGAAAAGAATGTTCTGTATTATCAATGTCATCTTCAATAATTTTCATATTATTAGCAGCACGTGTGTAGCTAGCTCCCGTATGCAATGACCAGTCATTATTATAAAAACCTTTGTAGGATCCGTTAAAATATAAGTTGTTGTTGTTTAACTTAAATCGTACCGGGCTTTCAAAATTTATATCATTCTGTTCTATGTCTAAAGATGAAATATCAAATGCAGAATACAGTTTAATCATTCCATTATCCAGTTTATATCTATATACAGCTTCGCCAGATGCTGCTTCTGGAGCCTTATTCCATGTATTCCGGGTTTCTAATAAAGAAAAATAAGGCTCTAAATTAGTATAAGATGCATTAATACTTAATGAATTTTCACCCCACATCCGGGTATTACCCAGACCTGCCCCTACACTCATAATACTTATATCTGTTTTTTCCTGTTCAGGTTGGTCTATTGAGTTTAGCAACAGCACACTGGATAATGCCTGTCCGTACTCAGCAGAATACCCTCCTGTTGAAAAAGTTATACCTTTAAATAAAAACGGAGAGTATCTTCCCCTGGTTGGAATATTATTAGGTGTTGGCGTAAATGGAGTAAAAACCCGAATTCCATCAATAAAAATCTGTGTTTCCTCAGCTTCACCCCCTCGTACAAAGAGCCGGCCGTCTTCGGCCACTGTGCTTGTACCGGGAAGTGTTTGAAGAGCGCCAATAAAATCACCGAGTGCATTGGCTGTTGTCACTACATCCATAGGGGTCAGGACTGATACTTTACTGTTGTCACCTGCTTCAAAAGTCCCGGCGCTTATTACAACCCCGCTCAGTTCGTTTATTTCTTCCCTCAGCTTTATAACAAGGGCATTCAAGGCAGATACATTTACAGTTAAACTATAAGTTTCAAAAGATATATAAGAGATTATTATTGTTTGAGTGCCGGTTTCATCAGTTGTAAAATTAAAAGCTCCTTGAGTATCTGTTGTTGCGCCGTCATAGGTGCCATCTAAATATACATTAGCACCTTCTATCGGGATCCCTTTGTTGTCAGTTACCTTACCTGAAATAAGAGTCTGGGCATTCAATAAATTAAAAAATAGGAAATATAAAATAAGTGTTGAGAAAAATTTCATTGCTATAGGTTTTAAATTGAGGGTGTAAAAGTCCGTCCGGTAAACAAATTTTACCAAAGAGAGTTACCGAATTGTAGAATTGTAAGGATGAATTGCGTATTTTTAAAAAACCTATTCAAATAGATGTTTGAATCTACATTTTTAGTAATGAGTATATTAATTAAAAAATTGTCATCTTTTTTTTTCCTGATTGTGGTATTTTCTTGTGTTGGTCAAACACACGAAGCTTTTAAATATTTAAAACAAAACCCTCCTTCTTTAACTCCGGAAATTTTTGCTTCGGAAATTATTTCAAAACATGATCAACATGAATTTGGTTCTGTATTCTCTGAAGACGGAACTGAATTTTTTTATGGTGTAGATATTAATGGTAAAGCAGAAATAAGATATACAAAGCTTCAAGGCAGCATTTGGACTAACCCTGAAGTTATTATCTCCCATGATACATATAGCTATAATGACCCTTTTCTTTCACCGGATGAAGACAGGTTGTATTATATATCCGATAGGCCGTTAGAAGGAGGTAAAAATAAAAAAGACTACGATATATGGTATTCTGTTAAAGAAAGGAATGGTTGGTCAAAACCAATAAATGCCGGCCAAAATATTAATACCAATAAAAATGAGTATTATATTTCATTCACCAGTAAGGGCACCATGTATTTTGCTTCTAATAAAAACGCTGAAAGAGAAAATAAACGTGATTTTAATATTTATTTTTCAAATGAAGTTGATGGAAAATTTGAGAATTCCATACAAAAAATTATGAAGCCGATGCGTTTATAGCCCCGGATGAATCCTATTTAATATTTTGTGCTACTGGAAAAGAAGGTTTTGGGTTAGGAGATTTGTATATTAGTTTTAAAAATAAAGATGGAATATGGTCTGAATCCAAGAATATGGGAGAATCCATAAACAGTGAATATCACGAACTATGTCCATTCGTGACAAAAGACGGTAAATACTTATTCTTTACATCTAACAAAGATATTTATTGGGTAAGTAGTGATATTATTAACCAATACCGATAATTTTACCTATTATTACAACTGAAAAAATATATCAATTATGAATTTAAGATTATTCCAAATTGTATGGCTCATTATTCCTTTTCTTTCATTTAGCCAATCATCACTTACCCTGGCAGAGAGATTAGGTTATTCCAAAGATGACAAGTTACTTATTGTACATGCGGATGACCTCGGAGTTGCGCATTCTGCCAACCATGCAAGCTTCACTGCTCTAGAAACCGGCATGGTAAGCTCTACGAGTGTAGTAGTGCCTTCACCATGGTTTTTAGAAGTTGCAGAATATAAAAAGATACGTCCAAATTTAGATATAGGAGTTCACCTGACCCTTACATGTGAATGGGTAAATTACAAATGGGGACCTATTACGGAGGCCCCTAGTCTAATAGATTACAATGGTTATTTTTATGACAACTGTGCTGACCTGGAAAATAACGCAAAATATAAAGACGTTGAAAGGGAATTCAGAGCACAGATAGACCTTGCTGTAAATAATGGGATCAATCCCACCCATATAGATATACACATGGGTTGTATTATATATACGGACATCAATTATTTCAAATTATATTTAAAGCTGGGGAGGGACTATAAAATACCGGTTATGCTGACTCTCGGAGGTCTTCCAAAAAGTTTTAGAGACCAGATAAAAGAGGATGATATAGTTTTAGACAATGTTTACAGTGCCGGTGCCCAACATTTTGACCAGGAAGGCGGATTAGCAAAGCGTTACACCACTATTTTAAGAAACTTAAAACCCGGAACACATGCACTTGTAATCCATCCTGCTTATAATAACAATGAAATGCAACATGTTTCCATATATAGAAAATACTGGGCTGCCGAGTGGCGTCAGGATGATTTTGACTTTTTCACCAGTGATGAATGCAAGAAAATTATTGAAGAAGAAAATATAAAATTAATTACCTGGAAAGAAATTGGGGATAAGCTGATAAAGAAGAAATAAGCTGAATTATCGTAAATGAAGCCTGTTTATTTATTTACATATGGCACATTAATGTCTGGCTTTAATAACTCTATGGCTCTTTATTTAAGAAAAAATGCCCAATTAATAGCTAAAGCCCGTTTTAACGGACTTTTGTTTGATTTGGGAAGTTATCCCGGTGCAATTTATCAAGAAGATTCAAAACATAAAGTTTTTGGTGAAGTGTATCAACTATCATCAAACAGTAATGTTATTTTTGAAATACTCGATGTTTACGAAGGTATAAATGATCCCGATTTTAATTTATATGAAAGAAAGGTTATACCCGTCAATGTAAATAATACTGTCTACAATAATTTTGTGTATTTACTCAGAGAAACTCCCAAGGCATCTTTAATTAATGGAGGGGATTATAATCTTTACATTAATGATAAATAAATATTGCTTGAAGTTTTTTATACTCATGAAAGGGTTGTATAACTTTAATATCTAAAAAAGATCCCGCCAGGGCGCGATTAACCCGCCCAAATGTACCCTCTGGTACGGGCACAACTAAACAATTTCAACCCTACCTATCGGCAGGATGGATCATGTCTTAGTTAATAAAAACTTCTATATCTATAAAAAAGATCCCGCCAGGGCGGGATTAGCTCAACTAAACAATTTCAACCCTACCTAACGGCAGGGTTGAAATTGTAGTTTCGCTAATTTGCAACGTCACTAATGAACTTAATCCGGTATAAACGTAATTCCTCATCTTCATAATCCCCATCAAATTCCTCCATAGCTAATGATATCCTATCATCATTAGCCTCAATAAAGTATTCGTAGAGTTCTTCCTGCTGGTCTTCATCTAAAATTTCATCAATCCAATAATCAATATTTAGTTTGGTACCCATGTAAACAATACGCTCCATTTCCTTTATAAAATCATCCATAGATAATCCTTTGGCGGACGCTATATCATCTAACGGCATTTTTCTGTCTACACTTTGTATTACATATAATTTTAGTGCTGAGTTAGATCCGGTAGATTTTACAATAAGGTCATCGGGACGGGAAATGTCATTTTCCTCAACATATTTTTTAATAAGTTCAACAAAAGGGACTCCGAATTTTTTGGCTTTACCCTCTCCTACTCCATGTATATTACTCATTTCTTCCAGGCTCATAGGGTATTTTAATGCCATATCTTCTAAAGAAGGTTCCTGAAAAATTATTGAAGGGGGTAATTCTAATTTTTTGGCTTGTTCTTTCCTTAACCCTTTAAGCATTTTTAACAAAACAGGGTCCGTTACACTTCCAAAGGAATTTCCTCCTGTATCCACCGCGGCTTCATCTGTTTTGCTATAAATATGATCCTCAGTCATCATAAAAGATGTAGGGTTTTCAAGGAATGATTTACCTGCTTCTGTTAAATGTAAAACCCCGTATTGTTCTATTTCTTTTCGTATAAGTTTTGCAACCATAACCTGGCGTACCAAAGCCATCCAGAATTTATCATCTTTCTCCCTTCCAATACCAAAAAAAGGCTTTTCATTTGTTCTGTACGAAACAATTACAGCGTTTTCTCTACCAATAACTGTATTTACTATTTCCTTAGCCTTATACTTTTCCATGGTATCTCGAATAACCGACAAAAGTTTCACTACCTCATCTTTGGCTTCAACTTTTTTCTTTGGATTTCGGGAATTGTCATCCATACCGGCACCTTCACCATTTACTTCATCAAATTCTTCCCCGAAATAATGCAAAATATATTTTCTACGGGACATTGATGTCTCGGCGTATGCTACCATGTCTTGCAATAAGGCATGGCCTATTTCCTGCTCTGCAACAGGCTTTCCGCTCATGAATTTTTCAAGTTTCTCAATATCCTTATACGCATAAAATGCCAGGCAATGCCCCTCACCACCATCTCTTCCTGCCCTACCGGTTTCCTGATAGTAGCTTTCTATACTTTTAGGTATGTCATGATGAATTACATATCGAACATCCGGTTTATCAATACCCATTCCAAAAGCTATAGTTGCTACAACAACATCTACATCTTCCATTAAAAACATATCCTGGTGTTTAGACCTTGTTTTTGCATCTAATCCTGCATGGTAGGGCACCGAGCTTACTCCATTTACCTGTAGTACCTGTGCTAACTCTTCAACTTTTTTACGGCTAAGACAATAAATTATTCCGGACTTACCGGTATTTTGTTTTATAAAACGAATAATATCGGCGTCTACGTTTTTTGTTTTTGGGCGCACTTCATAATATAAATTTGGCCTGTTGAATGAAGCTTTAAAAGTTTTCGCATCACCCATATTCAGGTTTTTTATAATATCTTCCTGTACTTTAGGGGTTGCTGTAGCTGTTAATGCGATAATAGGAATATTATCTCCCAAACGGTTAATAATAGTCCTTAAATTACGGTATTCTGGCCTGAAATCATGCCCCCATTCTGAGATACAGTGGGCTTCATCTATGGCAACAAAAGAAATTGTATGCGATTTTAAAAAATCGACATACTCATTTTTATTTAAAGATTCCGGGGCAACATATAAAAGTTTTGTAATTCCCTTTTTAATATCATCCATAACCTGCTTAACCTCTGTTTTGGTTAAAGATGAGTTTAATACATGGGCAATTCCATGTTCCGAAGATATTCCCCTCAAAGCATCAACCTGATTTTTCATTAATGCTATAAGAGGTGATACTACAATGGCAGTTCCCTCTTTAAACAAGGCCGGAAGTTGATAACATAAAGATTTACCTCCTCCCGTTGGCATGATAACAAAAGTATTTGTATTTGCGACTATAGATTCAATTACACTCTCCTGCAGCCCTTTAAATTCATCAAACCCAAAATGCTTTTTTAACATTGAGCGCAAGTCGATTTTGGTGTTATCCATCCTATCGTTTTACTATTTTACATACATTTGTACTTCTAAAGATAAGACTTTCTTATCTTTTTGCAAACTCAAAATTATAAAATTGAATACTCACAATACTATTGTTGAAATTGCCAGAAAAGTTATTAAAAATCAAAGCAAAGCTATTAATAATTTAGCAGATTTTGTAGACGATGAATTTGCGAAAGCTACTGAATTGATTTTCAACTCTAAAGGCAGGGTTGTAGTAACCGGAGTTGGTAAAAGTGCCATTATAGCCAATAAAATTGTGGCCACCTTAAACTCAACCGGAACACCTTCCATTTTCTTGCATGCTGCCGATGCAATTCACGGCGATATAGGCATTATACAAAAGGATGATATTGTAGTATGTATTTCTAAAAGCGGTAATACTCCTGAGGTTAAAGTGTTATTACCACTAATAAAAAATAGTGATAATAAGGTAATTTCCATTACTTCTAATCCGGATTCATACTTGGCTAAAAATTCTGATTTTGTACTTAATTCTTATGTAGAAAAAGAAGCCTGCCCTCATAACCTTGCGCCGACAACAAGCACAACAGCACAATTGGTATTAGGTGATGCGCTGGCCATTTGCCTGTTAGATTTACGAGGGTTCAGTAAAGAAGATTTTGCGAAATTCCACCCGGGAGGCTCTTTGGGAAAGAGACTATATTTAAGGGTAAACGATATTTCTTCTGTAAATATGAAGCCTAGGGTAAGCCCTGAAGACAACCTTAAAACAGTAATTGTTGAAATTTCAGAGAAAATGCTTGGAATAACTGCTGTCGTGGAAAATAATAAAATAATTGGTGTAATTACTGATGGTGATATTCGAAGAATGCTCAATAAATATGATATTATAAACGATTTAAAAGCTAGGGATATCATGTCCGCCAATCCAAAGGCCATTAAATCAAGTGCAATGGCAGTTGATGCACTGGAATTAATGGAACTTAATGAAATTTCTCAACTTTTAGTTGAAAGCAATGGTGAATATGCGGGCGTTATACATCTTCATGATCTAATAAAAGAAGGCATAATATAATGGCAAAAAAAAGTACTGAAAATCAAGAAATGTCTTTTTTAGACCATCTGGAGGAATTAAGATGGCATTTAATTCGGGCAACAATCGCAGTAGTGATTATTGGCATTGCTGCCTTTACAGCTAAAGATTTTATTTTTGACACTGTTATTTTCGGGCCAAAGAAAATGGATTTCCCAACGTATAAATTTTTCTGTTGGATTTCCAAAACTTTGGGGCTTGACGAAACTTTTTGTACAGGTGAACTTCCTTTCCGGTTACAGAGCCGGGAAATGGCCGGGCAATTCTCGGCGCATATCTGGACATCCATCTGGGCCGGGTTTATTGTAGGATTTCCGTATATTTTATATGAAGTATGGAAATTTATCAGTCCGGGGTTATACGATAAAGAAAGAAACCATTCACGCGGATTTATATTTATAGCCTCCTTTTTATTTTTCCTTGGGGTATCATTTGGCTACTATGTAATTGCTCCTTTATCTATTAATTTTTTAGCTACCTATACTGTAAGTGAACAAGTGTTCAATGATATAGATATCGCATCTTATATTTCTACAGTGAGAACTTCTGTAATAGCGTGTGGTTTAATTTTTCAATTACCCATTGTTATCTTTTTCTTAACCAAAGTTGGCCTTGTAACCCCTGAATCTCTAAGAAAGTACCGCAAAATTTCACTTGTAGTAATTTTGATTATCTCTGCCGTGATTACACCTCCCGATGTTACCAGTCAGATTATAGTAGCAATACCCGTTCTCGTTTTATATGAAATAAGTATATACATATCAAAAAGGGTGATACGAAAAGAGGAACGAAAAATGAAAAAGAATGTCAAAGTCCGTAAATAAATCTAAATAGTACCCGGTTAAGAATGGATTAAAAGATTCTGAACTTGAAAGATTATACATTTACATAATGTTTTTATAAAATTGAAGAGTTTCATTCATAAATATCTAATTTTGAAACTTATAATTGAAAATTATGAAGTTAAGAGCCGAAGAAATAATAAAATCCTATAAAGGGAGACCCGTAGTAAAAGGAATTTCCCTTGAAGTAAACCGTGGTGAAATTGTTGGACTTCTGGGACCTAACGGTGCAGGCAAAACTACTTCTTTTTATATGATAGTTGGGCTTATTAAACCAAATGGAGGTAAAATATTCCTTGACAATACAGAAATAACGAAGTTTCCAATGTATAAAAGGGCTCAAAACGGTATTGGTTACCTTGCTCAGGAAGCATCTGTTTTCAGAAAACTTAGCGTAGAAGATAATATATTATCAGTTTTACAACTTACCAAACTCTCCAAAAGTGAGCAAAAAGAGCGTATGGAACGCCTTTTAGAAGAATTTGGCCTTACCGAAAAAAGAAAAAGACGAGGTGATCTTCTCTCTGGAGGTGAAAGAAGGAGAACAGAAATTGCCAGGGCTTTAGCCACCGACCCTAAATTTATTCTGCTTGATGAACCATTTGCTGGCGTAGATCCGGTTGCGGTTGAAGATATTCAACGCATTGTTGCCCAGCTAAAAAACAGAAATATAGGAATTCTCATTACCGACCACAATGTACAGGAAACACTTGCAATTACAGAACGTTCCTATTTAATGTTTGAAGGGAATATCTTAAAAGCAGGAATTCCTGAAGAACTGGCTGCTGATGAAATGGTTAGAAAAGTTTACCTTGGTCAGAATTTCGAATTACGAAAGAAAAAAATTGACATTTAAAAACCCCATTACATTACATTACATCACATATCCATCCCTGGTTTTGATGAGAATTTAAAAAAAACAACAAATAATTATTGCGTTGTTAAATTATTTCCGTACATTAGTTACTGTTTAACCCCTAAATTGAACACTATGTTGCTAAATTACTCTTATAGACTACGATATATTATACTTTTTCTATCGTTTTTACCCTTTATCAGTTCTGCCAATCATATTCCGGAAATCAATGGTGAGGTTGTTTTATCTCTTAAAAGTGAGACCTCTGACAAATTATGCAATGAGCATTTTTATATTAACAACCTGGACATTGTTTTAGCTTCCGACGGAACATTATCAGTATCATTAGAACAGTTTTCTAAAGCCAAAAAAGGTTTTATTACACATTTAAGCATTGATATGGTGGATTATAAAGGCCGTACACTAACAACTTATAATACTCCGACGCTTCAGTTAGAAGATTCAGATGAGAGAAAAATAAGTAAGAATTTTTATTTTACTGAGAATTTTAAATATCAGTTTTCTGCTGAAGAATTTAAAATTTTCATGGATAATGTTAAGAAAATAAAAGTGACATACAATGGATGCAATGAACCAAATTTAGTTTCAGAAAGAGACCGTTTAACCAGGACTCTTCCAAAAGAAATAGTAGAAGAATTTATTCATAAAGCACCTTTGGTAAGTGATTAGAAAATCTTAATTACAATAAAAACTTTAAGCTCCTGTTGTTAGGAGCTTTTTTTATATAAAGTATTCAAAAAATAGATAAAACTTATTAAGTCAACAAAAAAGCAAGATTTCATTAACTACAATACAATTAAACTTCTTTGTAATTAATTTATTGGAGGAGTGAGTGAAAGCTTAAATGTTTATAAACTCTGATCGACTGATCTTTTTTGTATACTAACCCGTGTATTTTCAACCTTATTGCGTAGATTGGTCTTTCTTTACCAATCCATTAAAATATGAAGTGAGTACATATCCGACTATAATTAACGGAATGGCTGCAAACTTTAATACTATTAAACAAACAAATGACAGTAACAAAAATGAATATTTAACTCCATTTCCTTTAAAACGCCAGTCTTTAAACTTCAAAGCAAAAAGTTCAACTTTGGCATTTAGCATATAAGAGCTTATTAAAGTAACTATGATTAAAAACCATTCATTAATAATAATACTGTTTATAAGATCATTTCCCTGGTAAGCAATTATTAATGGTAATGATAAAATAAAAAGTGTATTTGCCGGAGTAGGCAACCCTATAAAAGAGGAAACCTGGTTTTCATCAATATTAAATTTTGCCAACCTATAAGCCGATGCAAGCGTAATTAACAGACCTAATAATGGTAATAAAGGAAGTTGAAAGCCTATCCAATACATCGTATCCGTATGTGCATCTTCATATCCCCATGAGCCGGAATTGCCAGAAAGCATATTAAAAAGCTGAAACATCACTATCCCCGGCACTACACCACATGTAACCATATCGGCTAAAGAATCCAATTGCACACCTAATTCACTTTGTACTTTTAAAGCCCTCGCTGCCAGGCCATCAAAAAAATCAAAAACAATACCCGCAAAAGCAAAAACAGCCGCTGTTTCCAATTCATTCTTTACTGCAAAAATTACAGCCACAGTACCACAAAAAAGATTTAAGAGTGTAATAATATTAGGAATATACTTCTTCATTATCAATTAGTTTAATGTAAAAATACTATAAACTTTTTGAAAGTTTAGAAATGTAATTTATAAGTTTAACTTCTTATTAATTATTTCAATTTAATAGTTTGATAAAATTGTCAGATATTAGCATTCGTTATCAATCTTTGAATGAAGAAGACAAAATTTTTATTTTTTTTATTATTCATGCCTCTTTTGGTACTGGGACAGAACATTAAATTATCACCTCAAGCTGAAATAAGTATTATAACCTGTGGTCCCGGCGAAGAATTATACTCTTCATTCGGACATAGTGCTTTCAGGGTTAAGGATCCTGCATTAAAACTCGATATAGCTTATAATTACGGAACTTTTGACTTTAATAAACCAAATTTCTATATAAAATTTGCTCAGGGTAAATTGCTCTATGAATTAAGCGTAAGTTATTTTGAAGATTTTGTGTACAATTATAAAGTTGAAGGCAGATGGGTTAAAGAACAAGTGCTGAACCTTAGTCCTGATGAAAAAAACGAATTATTCAACTTCCTGAACATTAATGCAAAACCCGAAAACAAGGAATACCTTTATGATTTTTTCTTTGATAATTGTTCTACAAAAATCAGGGATGTACTGGAAGAAGTGCTGAATAACAATATTCAATTTGATGATTCCCATATTAAAGAAGAATATACATTCCGCGAACTTATACAAATGAATTTAAGTGCCAACTCATGGGGAAGCCTGGGGATTGATCTTGGTTTAGGTAGTAAAATTGACAGAAAAGCTACCCCTTATGAGTATATGTTTTTACCTGATTACGTTATGTATGCTTTCGAAAATGCTACACATAAAAATAAATCCATGGTAAAAGAAACCAACACACTTGTAAGTGGAGGTGAAAATATTAAAGAAAATGAATCCTTTTTTCTAAGTCCCGGATTTCTGTTTTCTGTCCTAATGCTATTTGTTGGATTTGTAACATACTTAGATTACAAAAAAAATAAGAGAAGCAAGTGGTTGGATTTTACGCTATTCTTTCTCACAGGCTTAATTGGTATTTTTATATTGCTTCTTTGGTTTGCTACCGATCATACTATGACCAAATTTAATTATAATTTTCTATGGGCTTTTCCACTTAACATAATAGTGAGTTTTTATTTGGTTAAAAAAGATATGAAAAAATGGATACTTAAATACATATTATTGCCTCTGGGCTTAATTGGCCTTGTATTTATTTTTTGGATGTTTAAGATTCAGGTTTTTCCTGTAGTAATTATTCCAATACTTATTATGCTGTCTATTAGATATCTTTATATAATCAAACACAGTCAAACCCTAAAAGATTAATTATTTAGCTTTTCTTTGCACAAAATTTAGTTTGTGAATTATCTATCAGTTGAAAATATATCAAAATCATACGGTGAACGCATTTTGTTTACCGACATCTCCTTTGGAATAAATAAAGATCAGAAAATCGCATTTATTGCCAAAAACGGGACAGGCAAGACTTCTTTGTTAAATATAATTACCGGAATAGACACACCCGATAGTGGCCAAATTGTATCGCGAAACGATATTCACATTGCTTTCTTGTCGCAAGACCCGGATTTAGCTCCGGAATTAACCATTGAAGAAACCATTTTTGCTTCAGATAATAAAATACTGAAGGTAATCCAACAATATGAAAAGGCGTTACAAAACCCGGATGATACCGAGGCTTACCAAAAAGCCTTTGAAAAAATGGAAATGAGCAATGCATGGGATTTTGAAACGCAATACAAGCAAATACTGTTTAAACTTAACCTTGAAGATCTCGATAAAAAGGTTTCCACATTATCCGGTGGACAAAAAAAGCGCTTGGCCCTGGCTACTATACTCATAAAGAAACCAGATCTACTCATATTAGATGAACCCACCAATCATCTTGATCTGGAAATGATTGAATGGCTGGAACAGTACTTTGCCAAAGAAAATATTACCCTGTTTATGGTTACCCACGACCGCTATTTTCTGGAGCGGGTGTGTAATGAGATTATAGAATTGGATAACAATCAATTGTATCAATATAAAGGGAATTATTCCTATTACCTGGAAAAAAAAGAAGCCCGTACAGAAGCAGAAAAAGCTTCAGTAGAAAAGGCAAAAAATCTATATTCAAAAGAACTGGATTGGATGCGAAGACAACCAAAAGCAAGAACTACAAAATCCAAATCCCGTATAGATGACTTTTACCAAATCAAGGAAAAAGCAAGTCAACGCCGTAATGACCATAAAATACAACTGGAAATAAACATGGAACGCCTTGGAAGCAAAATAGTAGAGTTTCACAATGTATCCAAAGCATTCAAAAATATAACTATACTTGATAAATTTAACTACTCATTTAAAAAAGGGGAACGATTAGGTATTATTGGAAAAAACGGTTCCGGTAAATCTACATTTCTTAATCTTCTTACAAAAACCTATGAACCCGATGCTGGGAAAATTATAATAGGTGACACCATCAAATTTGGTTATTACACCCAAAGCGGTATCAATCCTAAACCCGGACAAAAGGTCATTGACATTATTAAAGAATACGGAGAATATATTCCACTTACAAAAGGCCGGCAAATATCAGCATCTCATTTGCTTGAACGATTTTTGTTCGACAGGAAGAAACAATATGATTTTGTTGACCGCTTAAGCGGGGGGGAATTAAAAAGGCTTTATTTGTGTACAGTACTTATACAAAATCCCAATTTCCTTATACTGGATGAGCCTACTAATGATCTTGACATTGTAACTTTAAACGTTCTGGAGGATTTCCTTTTGGATTATCCGGGTTGTCTTCTGGTTGTATCACATGACCGTTATTTTATAGACAAGGTAGTAGATCATCTCTTTGTATTCAGAGGAAATGCAGAAATTGAAGATTTCCCCGGAAATTATACCGATTTTAAAGTGTATGAAGAAAGTGCTGTCCCCGAAAACAAAACCAACGAGAAAAAGGAAAAAAAGAACTGGAAAAAAGACGCTAATTCCAGCAAAGGATTAAATTTTAGTGAGCAAAATGAATACAACCGCCTGGAAAAAGAAATTAAGAATCTTGAGGAAGAAAAATCCTCATTAGAAGCACTCTTTTCTGAAGGAAAACTCAGTGGTGTGGAAATAAATGATAAATCTAAAAAACTTCAAACTCTTATTGCTCAAATAAATTTAAAAACGGAGCGGTGGTTTGAATTATCGGATAAAATGGATCAATAAAGCTTTTATTAATACTTACCTCCATAGCTTTCTGTAACAGTTAACCGTAATGAAAATACTTTTTTCCCTTAATTATTTTTTTTAAATGTTAAATAAAGCTTATATTTAATGTAATATTTCCCCTGCATGCCCATTGCTTGGTACTTATAATAAGTTACAGGCATAAAAAAATTTTGTCTTCTACATGGATACTATTACTATGTAGAAATAATTGTTGAGCTAATTAATTATCAATAAAGGGTTTATGCATTACAATATAAATGGCATTCCGGGTGATTTGCCTTCCGATAAAGAATTCTGGATTCATTATTCAAATGATAATCTTATCCTTAATAAAGGGGATTTACTACCTGATATAGATACATTATGTACAGAACTACACAACCTTTTAGCCGATAAATTATTCGGTGATATGGAGAAGGATTATTCTTTATTAAATTCAGTACCCATTTGGATAGTTAATGGAGGAATCAGTCCTGAAGTGAAAATTTCTAAAGAAAATTTTGAGAGCTTTTCATCAAAACGTCTCGACAACGAAAAATTCAACCGGTTGCTATATTTTTTTGATTTCAGAAATTTAATTTCAACTTTACAAAATTCAGTTATAACAACACGTTATTTACTGGGTCAATTTTACAAACTTTTTAATGAAACTGATTATTTAGCCCAGGAAAAACCCGTAAACTCTACCGGTGTGCAATTTACCACAGGACCTTTGGTAATAAATACATACTCTACCATTTACCATTTGTTTATTGCTTTATATGGTCTGTTGGATTATACAGCTAAAATTTGTTATGAGTTTGAACACATGCCTACAGAATTTAAAAAATACAATATCCTTAAATCAAACAAAGTATCTTTTAAAGATAAAAACCAAAAGATAAATATTTCTAATACCAAGAATACTATTTTTGATGAATCTGAGATTATAAATATGATTATTACTATCAGGAATGAAATTGTTAATCATTTTTCTTTTACAAATATCCCTAAGATATATCTATCGTTTAATGATGATGTACTGACCGAAAAATATATACTTTTGTCTGATTTTAAGAAAGGTGCTTTTAAGACTTACAAAAGCAGAAAGTATTTTTATTCTGATAACAATAAATTAAACGAAATGTTGCCATACATGGTAACCGGACTCTGGAAATCACTTAAAACAACTCTAAAGGTTATAAAAGTTAACGCTGAAGATTTAGTTGTTAATGAATAACATTTATAATTCTTTTAAAATTAAACATGAAAATCAATTAGATAAGAAATCCGATTTATATAAAATTTTTATTTTACATTACACTCCCTAACAGCACCGAACTATGAAAATAAATTTTGCTATTTTAATCTCCTTTTTATTATTGAATAGCATATCTGCTCAATCTGACACCCGGTATCTAAGTAGTTACTTTAAATTTAGCCCGGGTAGTACTGAACAAATATTTGCCAATGATGTTAAATTCAGGAAAGAACCCGATACAAATTCTGAGGTTATAGACCTACTTAAAATAGGAACAGAAATAAAAATTATTGAACAATCCGAACAGAGACAGAAATTTGATGGTGTATCATCTAACTGGTATAAAATAGAATACAATGGCAACACAGGATATGTTTTAGGTGCCCTGATCTCCATGCGAAACCTTACCACAGCAGATAACAAAACTTTATATTTTCAGGTTAAAAGTGATGAAAATGATGCGATTGCTTTAAAAATAAGACATCTATTAAATGAAACTGTATATAAAGAACATGTATTTAACCTCATAGGATATGAGTTTTCGTTAGATTTATTAGACAACAACGGGCTACAGAATGTCAAAAACATCATTTCCATAAATTATTTAGCCGAAGCTTGCGGAGTTGAAGGTGGGGTTTCATACATTTTCTGGGATGGCAACGATTTAAAACACATAGCAGATTTATCCAGTATATCTGAGGCTGGTATGTTTTATTATCAGGAAAAATTTGTTTTCCCAAATCAACCGGAAGGAGTGACAGACAAGTTAGTGTATGAAGTAGAGCGTGGCACTATAGAAGATGAAGAAACCAATTGGGTTAAAACTTATAAAGAAAAGCGGGAATATATATGGACCGGAACAGAGCTGGCCCCCGAATTTTCAAAAAGAAAGGAATGACACCAAAAACCTTTTTAAAAACACTTTCCGTACTGCATCTTATTATTTTTGCAGGAATCCTTTTATTGGCATCCTATATTTTTTCCCTGGATAGTAACGCAACGCTTGATCTTTCCCCAAAAAATGATATTTTCTTTTATATAGTTCCGGCGCTTGCTGTTTTGGGTTTTATTGGAAGTAATTTTATTTTTAAAACATATTTAAATAGTTTAACAATTAACAATTCGTTAAAAGGTAAATTATCAGGTTACCAGTCGGCCTCTCTTATAAAATATGCTTTAATAGAAGCTCCGGCCTTTTTGGCAATCATTATATTTATGAATGAAGGAAACCTGTATTACATGATCATAGCAGGAGTTCTTATTGCTTATTTTTTCATGTTAAGGCCTTCCAAAGAAAAAATTATAAATGATCTGAATTTAAATATGGAACATAGAATTCAGTTTAATAAAGATGATGAAATACTATTATGAGTTGTAAGGAATATTATGAAGCCATACATTGTTCTACACTAATCAAAATTATCTTCAAAAACAATATCATCATTTGCATCTGAGAGGATTACATAGTCTACTGAACCTGTACCTTCAAATATATATGTTAAAGCTTTAATATCGCCATAATCTTCTTTATAGGTATCATTAAATATCAATTCACCATTCAGGTATACATTGGCATTTTTGTTTTGAACCTTCACTCCTATTTCCTGCCATTCATATACATTACAGCCCAGGGCAGAAAGGTCATTCTCAACTCCTGACCTGTATACTTCCCCCATTTTATAATCGGCATAGCGTTCACAACCGTTTTTAACCAATTTTACTTTAAAAATATGCTTCTCTGCTACTATCAACAAAGAAATCCATGGACAATGTCCATTCATTACATTATCGAGTTTTACTCTCGTTTTTATATCAAAATTGTCAGATGAAGTATGAAATTCCTTGCTATTTGTAATTCTTGTTTCAAAATATTTTAAAGTATCAATATTATGTTTTACCAGGATAACTTTAGGTATTTGTAAAATACCATTATCTATAATGTCTTCGCTTTGTAAATCAACAAATTTATTTTCAGTATAGTAAACATGAGGCTCCCAACCATTACTTAATATATGAATAGGTTGTTTACTCAATACAGAATTGTTTGCCATTAACTTTGCCCTGTGGTATCCGGATTCATAGTATATCCTGGAAAAAACTTTAGCCATTGGGTCAATATATACTTTATCGGCAGGGTTCCATGATTGTTGTATAAAAAAACTATCCGCTTCCACGTTTGATAGATCATAGTTAAAAATAACAGTATTTGGAATTCCACTGGTAACTGTCTTGGATGCCTTAAAAATTACCGGGCCATTGATTTTGATCCTGTTATTTTTAAGCGTGCTATTTTCACTCAAACTCAAAAATGAAAATAAACCAACTACAAGCAATACCCCGATTACAATACCTATCATAAGAGGGGAAATGTTTTTCTTCTGCTTTTTATCTTGCCTTTTTAATAACTTAAATTCCTGCCAGTCTTTATAATCTAAAACAGCAGCAAGGGCATTTAATGTTGCTAACTGCGGACTTTGCTTATATTTATTTTTCCATAATCGTTTTAAAGTAGATAAACTGATGTTTACGCCTGTTTTTTCTTCAATAGTATGAGATAAAAGCTCCAAATTACGTTGGGTATAACCCTGCCCGTTACCGAAAGAAAATTTTTCTTCGATATCGTTTTTACATAATTCTATATAGTCTTGTTCAGAAAGTTTCATCAGAAACAAAAATAAAAATAAACCTCTTAAAAAATCATAAACAATTACTTAAACCTACTTTGACCTGAAAATGACCGCAGTTTAAATCCTCAAAAAATATAACTCATGATACTTTTACAAAAACAAAATAATTATGAAATCAATTAATTTATTAGCATTCATTACATGTATTTATTTCAGTAGCTGTAGCGGACAGCCAGAAAATAAAATTCCTGTTGCTCCCGAAGAATGGACTATTTTTAACCGGGAAGTCAAATATCAAAATGATGTTATTCATTTAAATGCCAATAATGAAGATGGCCTGTTATGGCTTAATGACACTAATTTTAAAAATGGTACAGTAGAATTGGATATTAAAGGTAAAGATATACGCGGTCAAAGTTTTGTTGGGATAGCTTTTCATGGTATAGATAATAAAAATTATGATGCAATTTATTTCAGGCCGTTTAATTTTGAAAGCCCTGAAAGAAAATTTCACTCAGTACAATACGTTAATATGCCCGAAAATCCGTGGTCAGTTTTAAGAAATAAATATCCCGGAAAATATGAAAACACAGTAAAGCCTGTACCAGACCCCAACAATTGGTTTCATGTAAAAATTGTTGTAAATTTTCCTGAAGTCAAAGTGTATATAAATGAAGCCAATGAAGCTTCTTTGGTTGTTAAACAGATAAGTAATCAAAAAAATGGCAAAATCGGGCTTTGGGTAGGAAACGGGTCTGAAGGATGGTTTAAAAATGTTTCAATAACTTCTCCATAAACATAAAAATGATTAAAAAAAGCCTATTGCTGCTGTTATTAAGTTTTCTCTTTCTTTCATGTTCTTTGGAAAAGGAAGATACCACAACTATGGTCTTAATGCGGGACGGGGTAAAGCTTTCAACTCAAATACTTTTTCCAAAAGAACAACAAGATCAATACCCTGTAGTATTGGTGCGCACTCCATATAATAAAGAAAGAAGAATTGACGAATACAGCTATCTTATTGAAAACGGGTATGTTTTAGTTGTACAGGATGTGAGGGGCAGATTTGGTTCAGAAGGCACATTTGAACCATTGATAAACGAACGAAAGGACGGTTATGACACCGTAGAGTGGATCAACCAACAAGATTGGTGTAACGGAAACATAGGCATGATTGGAGCGTCTTATAATGGCTATGTGCAGTATTGTGCAGCTACTGAACAGCCCACTAATTTAAAAACTATTATACCCAATGTTGCAATGGTGGATCCTTTTTATAGTGGCCCATACATACATGGTATACTTAGTGCGGGTTCACTACAATGGTGTGCAATAATAGAACAGCTCGGGTCGGATGAAGAAATTTTTAATATGGACTGGGTACAACTTTTAAATCACCTCCCCGTATCGGAACTCGACTCTAAAATATTCTCGAGAAAGCTTGATTACTATCAAAAATGGGTGCAACATGATTCCCAGGACGATTACTGGAAACAAGCATTTTACCTTGAACAATTAAAAAAAATAAAAATCCCTGTCTTTATTCAATCCGGTTGGTTTGACTCACAACTTCTAGGCAGTAAGATAGCTTATGATTGGCTTACCAAGGCTGGAAACAAAAATGTAAAAATGATTATTGGGCCCTGGGGCCATACAGATAAAGAATCTACAAGTTTTAAAAATCAACTTATGGGTGAGGCAGCCGATGACATCAATTTACAAGCTGAATATTTAAGATGGTTCGATTACTGGTTGAAAGGTATAGATAACGGAATTATGAATGAACCAAAAGTTCAACTTTATGCAATGAATGAAAATAAGTGGCATAGTGATGACACCTACCCGCTAAGTAGTACAATAAACAAAAAATTATTTTTAAGCACCGATTCGATATCAAAAAAAGGAAAATTAGTGTTTGATGCAAATCACGTAAACGAAGGTTCGGAAACATTTGTTTATGATCCCGGAAATACAGCAGTATTTACCAATGACATGTATAATCAAATAAGGGATAATAGGTTTAACTTTTTTGAAGATTTATTAAAAGTGCGTAAAGATTATCTCTTATATACAACGACCGAGTTAGAAGAAGAAACAATTTTAGGTCAAATATCAGCAAAGATATTTGCATCAAGTTCTGCAGTAGATACAGATTGGTTTACCGCACTGCTTATACTTAACGATAAGAATGAAGTAATAAATATGATCGGTTTTGATGCTTTAAGAGCCAAATACAGAAATTCTTTTGAGAAACCTGAACTCTTGGAGAGAAATAAGATATATTCTTATGAAATGGATATGAATTTCTATGGTTTAAAACTGGACAAAGGACAAAAAGTAGGGTTATTTATCACTTCTTCATTCGGATATCCATTTTTAACCAAAAATTTAAACACAGGGAGAAACAATCTGTTGAATACAGGTTTTGAAATTGCTACACAAAAAATATATCATACTGAAGAATATAACTCATACATCTCATTACAAATATTAAATAATTAAAAGAAACTTACTGTTGGTTAATTATTTTTCACTAATCTTTTAGTCAAATAATTAAACCGGATATAAAGTAAGACTGATGCTGCCGTTAACCCGGCAAGCAATCCTACCCATATACCTGTACTTTCAAATTCTGTATGTAAACCCAGGTAATAAGAAACTGGAAAGCCTATTATCCAATAAGATATAAAAGTAAGCAAGGTGGGGATCATCACGTCCTGTAAACCCCGTAAAGCACCAAGCACAACCACTTGTATACCATCAGATATCTGGAAAATAGCCGCTACCAGTAATAATTGAGCCGCTATAGCCATTACTTCCATATTATCAGCCATATTGGCAACATCATTTACATCCAGGTAAATACTTGGTAACCAATCTTTAAATGCCCAGAAAAACCCGGCAAAAATTACATCAATAATAAATGTTAAGAGGAATATTGATAATGCAATTCTTCTTAACTCTACAAAGTTTTTTAAACCTTTTTGATTTCCTACCCGTACCATTGCAGCTACACTAAGACCCATTGCAATCATAAAGGTCATACTGGCTAAATTAAGTGCTATTTGGTTCGCTGCCTGTGGATTTTTTCCCAATACCCCACTCAGCCAGATTGCGGATGTGAAAATGGCCACCTCAAAAAACATTTGTAACGCAGAAGGAAAACCAAGGCTCATGATCTTTTTAAGCATCCTTTTCTTGACTTCAAGCTTAAAGTTAGAAACATACTGCCGCGTTTTTTTATCCCTTTTCAGGTACCACCATAACACAATATTCATAATAACCCGTGATGCAAGTGTTCCAATTGCTGCCCCGATAATACCCATTTCCGGAAATCCGAATTTTCCGAATATCAACAGATAATTAAGAACAATATTTACGATATTGGCTACCACAGTTGCATACATTGCAAACTTTGTTTTAGAAAGTCCGTCGGAAAACTGCTTTAACGCCTGGAAAATAATAAGTGGAATAAGTGAAAAAGCAACCAAATCCAGGTAAGGCAACGCGAGTTCCACCACCTCTACCGGCTGATCCATCATATACATTAGCGGTTTTGCTAATAATATCAGGATAAACAGTACTACTCCCAGTGTGGTACATAGAATAAGTCCGTGTTTAAAGGTGCTGCGCCCTCTTGCAATATTACCCTCTGCATCGGCTTCAGCAGTTAATGGTGTAATGGCCGTAGAAAACCCAATACCCAGTGACATGGCAATAAAAATGAAACTATTTCCTAATGATACAGCTGCCAACTCTGCAGTACCTAACTGCCCTACCATAATGTTATCGGCAAAGGCCACGAAAGTATGCCCCAGCATACCCAACATTACAGGATACGCGAGTTTTAAGTTATAAGCAAACTCTTTGGTATAATTAGAAATAGACATGAATCAGCTTTCGGATGTAAAGATATTTATTTGAAGTGGAATTATGACTGTTCAAATTCACATAGGAAAGAAAATTTCTAGTATATAAGATTTTTTTACCTTTTAAATATTCTAATATGTATTTTGATATCTAGAAGAGAAGCTTTCTTTGAATAATCTATGGGTAGTAATCACTAAGATTTAAAATAAATCAGAATGCGATCCTATCCTAATCAGTGTAATTTCTTTAGGACTTTCAATTTGAATCCAAATGATAAGTAAATCCGGCTTAATGTGTGCTTCCAGGTGGTTTTTGTAATTGCCATAGAGCTTATGGGGCTTTAATTTAACCGGCAACCCATTTATGCCACTTTCCTTAAGTAGTTTGATTACCTTCCGAGTAAGTTCATAGTCCTTAGGACGCTTCTGAACCTTTTTCAAATCCCTTTTAAATCTGGGAGAAATATAGATAGTATACACCCCTTAGAAATTATCAAAGAATTTGTCAATATCATCAATACGTTCAAGCTTTGACTTATCTTTCGCTTCATCAATGGCTTCTATAGTAGTGGCATTTGGAATGTTTCCTACATCCCTTTTTAAAACCATTTCAATGTAGTTATTCAAACTCCTTTGATCTGCCTTAGCTTTTTCTTTTAAAGCTTCCAGTAAATCGGAATTAAGCCTAATTGCTGTTTGAACTTTAGTATTCATAATAAAAAATTTTATTTAAAAATACGAAATAACAATATGTTATACAAATAATATCAAAGTGTTATTTTTTTATCATTCCACTTTAATATTAAAATAACTTAATCTTGTAGAAAACTTATAGTTTTTTAGCCTCTTCCCAAAAAACATCCATTTCAGCCAGGGTCATATCTTTTAACGGTTTCCCCATTTCACCGGCTTTACTTTCAAGATATTGGAAACGCTTTATGAATTTTTTATTGGTACGTTCTAAAGCATCTTCTGGATTTACATTTAAAAAACGTGCGTAATTGATCATAGAGAACATCACATCACCAAATTCGGCCTCTGTCTTATCCTGATCCCCTGCTCTAACCTCATCCCTGAATTCGGATAGTTCCTCCTGCAGTTTTTCCCATACCTGCTCCGGTTCTTCCCAATCAAAGCCAACCCCGGCAACTTTGTCCTGTATTCTACTGGCTTTGACCAAAGCCGGTAAACCTTTTGGAACTCCCTCCAATACACTTTTCTTACCTTCTTTTAATTTTAACTTTTCCCAGTTTTGCTTTACTTCCTCTTCGTTTTGCACCTCAACATCACCATAAATATGGGGGTGTCTGTCAATGAGTTTTTTACAAATATCATTCGCCACATCACCTATATCAAAATCATTGGTTTCACTACCTATCCGTGCATAAAAAACAATATGTAAAAGTAGGTCCCCGAGTTCTTTTTTAACTTCATCGAGATTATTGTCCAGTATAGCATCACCTAATTCATAAGTTTCTTCAATGGTAAGATGTCGCAGGGATTGGATAGTTTGCTTTTTATCCCACGGACATTGCTCCCGGAGTTCATCCATAATATTCAGTAACCTTTCTAAGGCCTCTAATTGTTGTTTTCTCGAATTCATTTTTTTTCTTTCGATAAAATTACAATTTAGTATATTTAAATCCGCAAGAGCACAAAAAAGTAATTGACTTTTTTTAAACAATTAAATACTCTTATGCTTAAAATTTTCAAATCATTCCTGTTAATTTGCACTTATTTATGTTTTAATATGACTTTAGCAAAGGTATCCTTGCCTGCAATTTTTGGTGATCATATGGTATTACAACAAAATGCAGAAGTAAAATTGTGGGGATGGGCCAATCCTAATGAAGAAATTACCATTATACCATCTTGGGATAATAAACCTGTAAAAGTAAAAGCAGATAATGAAGCCAAATGGTTGGTAAATTTAATAACTCCCAAATCAGGAGGACCCTACCAGATTAAAATACAAGGTTATAATGCAATAATTATTGACGATGTTTTAATTGGAGAAGTATGGTTGTGCTCCGGACAATCCAATATGGAATGGACACCTTCTGCCGGTATTGATGATGCTAAAGAAGAAATTAAAAAAGCTGATTACCCTTCTATAAGATTCTTTACGGTGACCAAAAAGTCTTCTGAAGATCCTCAACTGGACCTTGAAGGGGAATGGGTGGTTTGTACACCAAAAACTATGGAACATTTTAGTGCGGCAGGCTATTTTTTTGGACAAAAAATACATACAGAATTGAATGTTCCTGTGGGGCTCATAAATAGTAGCTGGGGAGGCACACCAGCCGAAATCTGGACCCCTGAAGAAGCTATTAATGAAAATGAGGTGCTTCTGAAAGCTTCACAAAAACTTAATAAAGAACCGTGGGGGCCAAATCAACCGGGAAGGGCTTATAATGCCATGATACATCCCATCGTTTCTTTTAAACTTGCCGGAGTACTATGGTACCAGGGTGAAACCAATACTCAAAATGCAGATACATATGCTGAGCTTCTTTCTACCCTCATAAAAAGTTGGAGGAAAAAATGGGAAGATAATTTTTCATTTTACTTTGCCCAAATAGCCCCTTACAACTATGGTGAAGATAATTTTAATGGCGTTACGGTAAGGGATCAGCAATTAAGGACACTGGATAAAGTCAATAAAACCGGTATGATCGTCACAAGCGACATTGGCAATCTTGAAGATATTCATCCAAAAAACAAAAAAGATGTAGGTTTGCGTTTTGCTAATCTTGCCTTAAACAAAACATACGGAAAGACTGATTTAGCATATTCAGGTCCACTTTATAAAGAATTTAAGATTGAAAAAGATAAAATAAGAGTACATTTTAATTATTCTGACGGATTAAAAAGTAATGGAAAGCCAGAAGGTTTTGAGGTTGCCGGTGAAGATGGTAAATTTTACACGGCCAATGCCAAAATTGAAGAAAACGATATAGTAGTTTGGAGCAATAAAGTAAAGAATCCTAAACATGTGCGTTATGGGTGGAACAATACTGCCGAACCTGCTTTAACGAATAATTCGGGATTGCCTGCTTCAAGTTTTACAAGTGAAGAATATTAAGTTTTTAACCTACTGGTTTTCAAAAGCAATCTTTTTATAACTTTTAAACGAACGCCATCGCTTTCTGGCTTCCGGGTATAAAGGAAATTTTTCTCCACCCTGTTTATTCTGCATAGCAATAATATACTTTATTTTCCAGAGATAAAGCATATCTCTCCATGCACGTAAAAGTTTATAATCAGGGTCGTACACATGTGTTGGTTCCGCCCCTACTCCGTTTACTTCAAGTATTTTAAAGTTTTTACCGTTTTTTAAGTCTTCTATTGATTTGGCCCGGATATCAAAACGTCCAAAATAAAATCCCGGCATATTTTTGTTGAGATTATCAAATACTTTTAACAGCTTCTCATCATACAAGTAATACCCATTTACAAATTTGGTCCCCCGGTTGTGGTTTCCAATAAACTCCAGGGTTATTTTTTCTCCATCGGGAATAACTTTATCCCATTGATCTTTAAAATTATGCTTAAGCTTATCTCTTTGTAAAATAGCCCGGGGCTGTTCATCTATCAATTTTTTTAAAGTTTTAATTCCATCGCCTGTAACGGATAAAAATTCTTTAATGGTTATTGATGGGATAGATCCACTTATATTATTTGGTAACCGGAAGTAAAAAACACCTATCTCTAACTGAAAATCTATGTATTCCTGTAAAATATAATCTACTTTGATATTTTTCAAAACCTTTTCCAGTTCTTTTGCATCATTAATCTTATGAACCAGTAATCCCCTAAAACCAATATCAGGCTTTAGAATAACCGGGAAATAAATCAATGCTTCATTTAAACTTTCGAAAAGATTATTAAATGTGTGATTTTTATCTACAAAAATAGTTTTTGGAAGATAAGGTTCAGGCACCAACTGAAGTGTTTTAAACTTTGAATCACTCAAAATAAAACCATCATCAATAGCCGGATTTACCTTTAAAAAGAAAAAAAGGCTTTTAGCTTTAAAAGCCAGGTAAAAATGCTGGATCCACACTGGCATGTATAAAATCCATGAAGGCCAGTATTCCCACGAAGTGAGCTTTATATACCATTGGTATTTTCTAAGGTTTTTCACTTCAATTTGATTTCGCTAAAATATCGCTTAATATAATACCTTTTTTTTTACATCTTTTTTTGCCGTTACTAGATGATAGGTTAACCCACTTTTTTTGGTATCTATTACAAACTGAGTAATACTTACAGTCTTCACATGTGCAAGATCCAAAATAAAGGGAGTTTTACTTTTAAGTCCGTGCATTGTTAATATTTCTTCAGGAGTTGGTTTCATGCTTTTAATAGAATCCATGAAATAATAATATTTTTTTATATGCTCATCCTGTGTATACAAGGTGGAAGAAGACCATATATGCGATGCATTTTTATCAAATATCAAGCGGTGTTTTGTTTGGCCATCCCATATCATAACCTGTAAAAAATCATCAATTAATATGACTGTAAATGGTTCAATATTTTCAAGGTCAGTTTTTTCAATAAACTCTGAAAAAGAAGGGTATTCAAAAGCTTCAAACACAAATTTCCCTCTGCTTTTTCTGTATGGAAGTTCCCTTTTGTGCTTTACAAATGCACCATTAAGCAAACAAGCTACTTTTCCTGTTTGGTTAGATGCCATCCAGCTTCCTCCACCTTTAAAATCAATTGGCGCTTTTAATTGTTCACCGTTAGATAAAGTAATATCCTGGATAGGTAATGTTTTTCGATCAGGATCTTCATCCCTGTTGGAGGTAAGAAAAAAACCTTCGGATGTGGGAATATAACTTACTGTGCACATAATTTTTTGTTTCGAATAGTTGAAGCAGCAACCCCCAATGTTTCATCTATATTTAAATTTACATTTAATGCTTTTATACCAATCTTAATAATTGCAAGATGATGTACAGTATGTTCTACATTGTAGAGAAGTTCTCTTAAAAAGGTTGTATTTAAAGTAACCTCTTCCTGTTCATCTAATAAAGAATAGTTCGCTGATAGTTTTAAATCAAAGTCTACCTGATTATTTTCCAGGAAAAACATTATTTTATTTATTGTTTGAATGCAGTCGTCTGTACTTACTTCAAGTAAAGGATCCCTGTTTCGTAAGTCGTAATTAACTTTAAAAGTAGTTTTTGAATCTATGAGGCATAGAAAAAATTCCAGAATATGTCTTACATGCATCCCGATGGTTGAACCGTTTAAAACATCCAGGGGAGCACTTAATTGTTCATTATTTAATTGTTCCAGGACATTTTTTAATTGAAGCAAAGTTTGGTTGGTTGCCTGTTTTATCATTAAAAAAGGGTTTTAATTACTATACAATAGACGATATATTTTATAATCCTTGCATATATAATTCCCTAAAGTTAATAAAAAAGAAAACCTCCTGTATATGAGAGGTTTAATTTAATTAACATACAATGTGAATAAATATAATTGCTTATTTTGTACTTTTCTTTTTAGTAACCTTATTTTCCTCTTTTCCTTTTGCCTTTTCTTTTACTTTACTTTTTGTTTTTTCTTTGGTTTTACTCTCCGTTTTTTTGCTTTCCTTTCCCTTTTTTTCCTCTTTTATCTCTTTCTCTTCCGTTGTGCCTTTACTTTTCTCTTCTTCATTTTCTTTTCCTTCTTCAGCTTCGGCTTCAAAATTATCATGCCCTTTTTCAACGAGGAGATTGTACCACCTGATAACCTTTTTTATATCACTAACATAAACCCTGTCCTCATCATAATCAGGTAAAATATCAAAAAAGTATTCTTCTAACTTAACATTTTCCTCTTTATGGCTTACAGTTGTCTGTTTTCCATTTTCTTTTTCCTGAATTTTTTTAAAAACCTCTCTTAACGGGACTTCTTCAGTTAGTGTGTAAATCGCTATTTCAGAGAGCAGGCTTATATTACTCCTTAAATTAAGCGATAATCTCTTACCGTCTATTAAAGATGACGCTACAAAACCTGTACGGGTTTGAGTTATCAATTCATAAAGTCCTGGTTTGCCAGATATGGCCAATATTTTTTCTAAACCCATTTTATCCATTTATTAGGAATCGCAAATATCTATTCTTTGAATTTTATTTCCAAAATAATTACCTCACTTTTTTCACATCGGGAAAACGCATCCTGTAATCAACTTTAATTTTTCCTTTGGAAATATTTGAAAGCTTACCTTTAAGCAATCTCTTTTTTAAGGAGGAAAGTTTATCGGTGAACAGAATACCCTCTATGTGGTCGTATTCATGCTGTATCACTCGTGCAATAAGTCCGTTAAATTCTTCTGTATGCTTTTCAAAGTTCTCATCAAAATATTCGATTTTGATAGTTTCTTCTCTTGAAACATCTTCCCGAATATCCGGAATGCTTAAGCATCCCTCATTAAAGCTCCATTCTTCACCACTTTCCTCAAGTATTTTTGCGTTGATAAACACTTTTTTAAAACCTTTTAACTGATCCTGCTCCTCTTTTGTAAGGTCTTCATCATCGGCAAAAGGAGTAGTATCAATAACAAACAATCTTATAGGCAATCCTACCTGGGGAGCAGCTAACCCCACTCCCAAAGCATTATACATAGTCTCGAACATATTTTCGATCACCTCATTAAGTTTTGGGTAATCTTTATTAATATCTTTTCCTTTTTTACGTAAAACAGCATCGCCGTAAGCTACAATGGGTAAAATCATTTTTTTAATCAATCTTAAATTATATTACTTTCTTTTTGTAGGTATAAATAAACAGTATTTACCAAAAATATCATCTTTTCTCATTTATCTACACTTTTTACAACCTTTTCTTGTTCCGGGAACTTATTCAAAGCATGAAAGTTTTATTGTATAAACTTAAAAACTGTTTTTACTTAAATAAGATTGAAGAATCAAAGTTGCGCTAATTTCATCTACCAAAGCTTTATTCTTTCGCTGGTGTTTTTTAAGTCCACTGTCTATCATAGATTGAAAGGCCATCTTTGAGGTAAATCTTTCATCAACTCTTTTAAAAGGTATTTCCGATATTTCTATTTTATATTTTTCGATAAATTTTTCAATGAAAACCTCACTTTCTGAAGCTTTATTGTTCATTTGTTTAGGCTCACCAATTAAAATAAGCTCTACGTTCTCTTTAGCTGTATATTCTTTTAAAAAATCCATTAACCCGGATGTAGGCACGGTTGTTAAACCCGATGCTATTATTTGTAATTCATCAGTAACGGCAATACCCGTTCTTTTCTGTCCATAATCCAAAGCTAAAATACGCGCCATATATTATTTTATGCAAAAATAAGGTTAAAATGTTATAAGTATAAAATTGTAAGTATAATTATATAGAAGCTTATATCTTTGTGAAAATTTTGAAACAAAAAAATGAAAGAATTACAATCTATCATAGAAAATGCATGGGAAAACCGTGATCTTTTAAAAGAAGAAAAGACAACAACTGCCATAAGAAAGGTTATTGACCTATTGGATTCCGGAAAACTACGGGTAGCTGAGCCTACTACTAATGGTTGGCAGGTGAACGAATGGGTAAAAAAAGGGGTTGTCCTGTATTTTCCTATTCAAAAAATGGAAACAATGGAAGCCGGCCCGCTGGAATTTCATGATAAAATACCTTTAAAAAGGAATTATGCTGAAAAAGGAATTAGGGTTGTGCCACATGCTGTAGCCAGACATGGTGCATACATTTCTCCCGGGACTATTTTAATGCCAAGTTATGTTAATATTGGTGCATATGTAGATGAAGGTACTATGGTAGATACCTGGGCTACAGTAGGAAGTTGTGCTCAAATAGGTAAAAACGTCCATTTAAGTGGTGGTGTGGGTATTGGAGGTGTTTTAGAGCCTTTACAGGCTGCACCCGTAATTATTGAAGATAATGCATTTTTAGGTTCCCGATCTATTGTGGTAGAAGGAGTTAGAGTAGAAACCGAAGCTGTTTTGGGAGCCAATGTAGTGCTTACCGGTTCTACCAAAATTATTGATGTAACCGGAAGCGAGCCTAAGGAATGGAAAGGATATGTTCCTGCCCGTTCGGTTGTTATACCCGGATCGTATACAAAGAAATTCCCGGCAGGTGAATTTCAGGTGCCATGTGCCCTGATTATTGGCACAAGAAAAGAGAGCACAAATAAAAAAACATCGTTGAACGATGCGCTAAGGGAATACAATGTAGCCGTATAACCTATCACCCCTTTTTAAAGGATGATTTATAGTAAAACTGCTTTGGTCAAAACAAACAAGGCAGTTTTTTATTCGTTATAAATCCACTTATATTTGAACCAAAAAATAAATTGTGCCTAAAGGAAAATTATCAGTTGTCATTATTACATTTAATGAAATCGATTACATATCCGATTGCATCGAAAGTATTTTGTTTGCCGATGAAATTATTGTTGTAGACTCTTTTAGCACAGACGGCACCTGGGAGTATTTGCTATCCCATCCTAAAATTAAAGCAATACAGCATCCTTTTGAAAATTTCACCCGGCAAAAATCTTTTGCTTTAGAGCAGGCGTCTCATGACTGGATATATTTCCTGGATGCCGATGAAAGGGTAACCCCTGCACTTCAAAAAGAAATCATTGAAACTATTAATAACAAAAATGCTGCTGATGCTTATTGGAATTACCGGAGTTTTATGTTTAAAAACAGTCGGTTATACTTCAGTGGCTGGCAAACAGATAAAATATACCGGCTTTTCAAAAAAAGCAAATGCGAATTTGAGAATGACCGTATTGTTCATGAGACCCTAAAAGTGAACGGTTCAGAAGGAAAACTAAAAGAAAAACTTATTCATTATTCTTACAAGAATTACGAAGATTATAAAGGTAAAATGATCCGGTATGGAGAATTACGTGCTATTGAAGAGTTTAAGAAAGGGAAAAAGTGGACGATTTTTCACCAGTATTTAAGGCCTGCATGGAAATTTATAAACCACTATGTGGTACGTATGGGAATTTTAGACGGTACAAAAGGAATTATAATATGCTATCTAAATGCTTTGGGAGTATTTACAAGATACAAAGTGCTCCAAAGGTTGGAAAAAGAGAACCAATTAAAGGGATGACAATAAAATCCACTTTACACTAAAAAGTCATATCTTTCTTTTTAAAATTTCATATAAACACATAAGTGTACTGTCATAAACAAGAAATATCTAAATTTGACACCGTATTCTATTTCATAATTATAATTTGTAATGTCCTATAATATAAAGCTAGAAGGAAAAAATCTAATTGAGGCTGAAAATTTAATAGTGAAAGTTGCCACCATACTGGATAAGAATAATTTTGATTATACCCTTGATGGAGGTACAATCTTGGGCATAGTAAGAGAGAACAGGCTATTACCCTGGGACAATGATATTGACTTTTCAATCTTAAACCCCAAAAAGGAAAGTGTTGACACAATTTTAAAGATTCTGAAAACAAAAGGTTTTAGAATACGACTCCGATATTTTGAAAAAGATTATGCTCCTTACTTTAAAAAAGGAGGGGTTAGAATGATAAAAATAAGGAACAAGAAATTCTTTGGCTTACTTAAAGGAAATGTTTGCCTGGATATTTTTGTTAAATACCAACATGAAGATAATTTTTACTGGTTGATAGGAAACAATGTTATAAAATCTGTACCTAAATCGTTTTACGAAGTATCTGACAAAATAAAATTTCAAAATTACTCCTATCCAATTCCGGCAAATACTGAAGAGTATTTAAGTTACCGTTATGGAAATTGGCAAGAACCCAAAAAGGATTGGAGCACTTTCTCTCATGATAAAGCCATTATATAAATTAATACTTTTTATTTTGTATAATCGATAACTGTGCTTTTTATTGAATGAGCAAATATTTTACATTTCGGTTAATAAAAGTTAACTTTGGACCTAATTCAAAGACACAGACACATTCAATATGAAAATTGTAATTCTGGCAGCTGGGATAGGTTCCAGATTAGGTAATCCATTTCCCAAACCACTTACACTTCTTAAAAATGGAAAGAGCATTATGGGGATGCAGGTAGAAAATTTTTCTAAAGAATTTGATATCGATAATATTCATGTGGTGGTGGGCTTTAAAAAAGATCTTATTATGGAGCGTTTTCCTGAACTAACGTATATTTATAATCCATATTTTGATACCACCAATACTTCCAAGAGTTTGCTTCAGGCTTTAAAAAAAAATAAGGATCATTCTATACTGTGGATCAATGGAGATGTGGTATTTGATCAGGAAATCTTAAATGTTATAAAGCCCTACATAAAGAAAAAGCAGTCATTTGTAGTTGTAAACACATCAAAAGTAGGTGATGAAGAGGTAAAGTATACACTCCGGGACGGCTATATAGAAAAACTATCCAAAACAGTTGAATCCGGATTAGGAGAGGCCGTAGGTATAAATTTCATCTCTAAAGAGCACGTCTCTACCTTAATAAAACAGCTTGAAAGCTGTGATCAGCAAGACTATTTTGAAAAAGGGATTGAATCAGCTATTGAGAACCACAATATGAAGATTGTTCCGGTAGACATCTCAAAGTATAATTGCATAGAAATAGATTTTGAAGAAGATTTGGCGAATGCCAATAAGATTTATAAATTTAATTAATGAAAGTAATCCTTTTTTGCAGAAATCCTTATGCATTTGGAATTTTAAATCCGATTAAAAAAGTATTACAGGAGCAAAAAGATGAATTCATCTGGTATGTCCCACAAAATCTCTTAAAAGAATTTCCGTATAAAGATGACCTTCATACCATAACTATTAAAGATCTAAAAGATTTTAAAAGTGATGTTATTTTTGTCCCTGGAAATGATGTACCTCACTATCTCAGAGGGCTTAAAACCCAAATTTTTCATGGTTTGGCCGGCGAAAAAAAAGGGCATTTTAGAATCCGCCATTATTTTGATCTTTACTTAACCCAAGGTCCTTACTTTACAAATAGATTTCTTGAACTTAAATCCAAACACAAAAATTTTGATGTAATTCAAACCGGTTGGCCTAAATTGGATGTTTTCGCTAAAAACAAACAACAGTATCAGCAACAGAGAAAGGAATTATTAGACAAACATCAAGCTGTTAACCTTATTTTGTACGCACCAACATTTTCCCCTAAACTTACTTCAGCACCTTTTTTAATTGAGGAAATAAAATCACTTGCAGTAAATAAGGAAAACCTAGTTCTTATAAAGTTTCATGATTTAATGAATGTTATGTGGATAGAAGAGTACAAAAAACTTGCAGAAACCCATAACAATATAATTTTTGAGGAAGAAAGAAATGTTGTAAAGTTTTTGATTATGGCCGATATCCTTATCAGCGATACTTCCTCTGTGATTTATGAATTTTTATTGTTGAATAAACCTGTTATATCATTCCGAAACATCTCGGAAAAGATTATGTGGGACAATAGTGTTGAATATAATGATCTCACTCAAAAGGTTCTCGTTAATTTATCCGAGGATCCATTTAAAGAACAACGGCGTTATATATATGAACAATATCATCCGTATTCTGATGGACTTTCGGCCGCTAGAATGGTAGAAAGTGTCAGAAAATATATTGTAGAAAAAGGCGTGCCGGAAAAAAGAAAAATATCCCTATTCAGAAAATATAAAATGTATAAGGCGTTTGGGGCTTAGAATATGCTTAATTAAATTAAATTTGAATTTGGCAGTCAATATTTTTTTATGAAGATTTTAGTTATTCAACAAAAGATGCTGGGGGATGTTTTAACAAGTACAATTCTTTGTGAAAACCTGAAACGGTCAATCCCGGGAGCCGAAATTCATTATGTAGTTTATTCAAATTCCATTCCGATTACCCTTAACAATCCTTATATAGATAAAATTATTGAATTTAAACAGGAGTATCGCGCAGACAAGCTCAAGTTCTATAGATTTTTAAAAACATTTAAAAAAGAACCTTATGACGCCGTAATAGATGTTTATGGCAAGATAGAAAGTATCCTGATTACTCTCTTCTCAAGGTCAACAATAAAAATTGGTTTAGAAAAATGGTATACCAAACACGTTTATACCCATATATTTAAGCGTATTCAAAATCCTGAATTATCAGTGGGGTTGGCAATAGAAAACAGATTACAATTGCTGAAGCCTTTACTTCCTGATAAAAAAATGGAGGAACTCATAAACAAACCTAAAGTATATTTATCTGATGATGAAAAAAAAGAAGCGCTGTCTTTTTTTAAAGCGAACAGTATAGATACTAATAAACCGGTATTTATGATAGGGGTTTTAGGAAGTGGAACAAATAAAACGTACCCATTTCTCTATATGGCCAGTATTATAGATGAAATTATAAGGATAAAGCCGGAAGCCACTCTTATCTTTAACTACATTCCAAGTCAATATGAAGATGCCAGAAAAATATATGATTTATGTTCCTCTGAAGCTCAAAAACAGATACAACTGGATGCTTTTACACCTTCTTTAAGGAAATTCTTAGCTGTATTAAATTTCTGTGATGCCATTATTGGAAATGAAGGAGGTAGCATTAACATGGCCAAAGCACTCCAGGTTCCTACTTTCAGCATTTACTCCCCCTGGATTAAAAAAGAATCCTGGGGCTTTTTTGAAGACGAGAAGAATAAAAGTGTGCACTTCAAAGAATTTAAACCTGAGCTATTTAAGGGAAAGAACACAAAAGACCTCAAAAATAGTACTCAAAAGCTATATCAGGATTTTAAACCTGATTATTTTAAAGATATTCTCGGTCATTTTCTAAATAAACTTTAAGATATTTATCTATTCCATTTTCACAGAATAACAATTTTTCATTTATTGACTTTTGTTGAATTGTATGATTGTGCTTAAAATTATCTTTACTATTTTCGTGATGATCTAAATGATAAACAATTCCACAAAATTTAAGTCTTTTTGCTTTAATTCCGTTGTTGTGCAACCTAATCATTAATTCTGAATCTTCTCTTCCCCATCCTTCAATATCTTCGTTATATCCATTAACCAATATAAAATCCTCCTTCCAATAAGAAGTATTACAACCCCTGAATTTAGGCGATATAGAGTTCTGCTTTTTAAAAAAAATACTTAAAAAAGGGAGCCGGATTGCGCGAGGACGTTTGGTAACTCCCTGGCTGAAAAAGTTATAGTTTAATTTTTTTTCAGATGTAACTTCTTTTACATACTGCTTTTTTATTCTTACCCGGGTCCCAAACAAATACAATCCTTTTTCCATATTATTTTTGTGATCTTCTATAAATTTCGAGTGCAATAAACAATCCCCGTCTACCTGAATAATATAATCCGATTTAGAGATTGCAACTGATTTGTTTAATATGGCAGATTTCCTGAATCCTTTATCTTCATGCCAAACGTGGTTAACCGGAACTTCTATTTTATGTTTATATGTATTAATTATAGCTTTTGTTCTGTCATCAGAACCGTCATCGGCAATTAATATTTCATCGGGCATACAAGACTGTTTTAATATGCTCAGCAATACCATTTCTAAAGCTTCAGGCCAATTATAAGTTGATACTAAAAGAGCAATTTTAACTTTTTTCATTCAATACTTCATTATATAATTCCACTACTTCCTCAGTCAATTTTAAAGCATCAAAGTTATTTATTACTTTTTCATATGAATTTACAACAAAATCGTTTCTTAGATTTTCGTCATCTAGCAAATTATCTATTTTATTCGCTAAAGAAATAAAATCACCAACTTCCGTCAACAGTCCGTTTTTATTGTCACATATAGCTTCTGGAATACCGCCTGCTCTTGTAGAAACTACAGGTACCTTATGTAAAAAAGCTTCATATATTGTCAACGGTAATCCTTCTCTTTGTGATGTCATAACATATAAATCAAACTGAGGTATGATTTTTTTAGCATCATTAAAAAAACCGGCAAGAATTACATTACTTTCTAATTTATATTCTTTAATGAGTAATTCAAGTTCATCTGTGTATCTGGATTTATCACCTATTTGTATAAAACAAACATCCTTTCTTCCTATTATATTAATCAAATGATTGGCAGTTTTTATAAAAGTTGGCAAATCTTTTGCCAAAGAATGATTTGCTATATTTCCAATGAGTTTTTGTTCTTTAGGGATTTTAAACATATCTCTTAAAACTACCTTTTTACCAGTAAGAACATCATTTATATTAATTCCATCATAAATGACATGCAATTTATGATGATTTCTTTTTTTTAATACTTGCTCAAATGATTTTTTAACAGCTTGAGACACACAAATCACTTTGTTAATACCCTTGTAATTATATTTTATAGCGCTTAAGAAACTTGATTTATCACTTATTCCTTTCTTAGAAAAAATTGATGGGGTAGATAGTTTGTATTTCAAATCAGCTACCATAAATGTTGTCACATAATTACTTGTGTGAATATGAATGACATCAATCATTTTTTCTTTTACATAATTTGCTAAAAGGCGAGTTAATTTTGCCGAAAAAGGCTTCATTTTCTCCATACTTAAATAAGGAACATTATTTTTTTTAGCAAAATCTTGAATTGGGGAGTTATCAAAACAAAAAACATGACTTTCCACATTATACTCTAAGAGATTAAATATTAGATGAGCCAGTTGTTGTTCATTTCCACCCCAAACTCTAGCTCCGGATAAATGCAATACTTTCATTGAGAGAATTTTCACAAATATAGTATTTTTGCCAATGTTACTTTCTAAATAAAAAACATGAATATACTTATTGTTGATCGAGGATCAAAAATCCCTGCCACTAAATATGGAGGCACAGAAAGAATAATTTGGGCCTTGGGAAAAGAACTTTCCATGATGAAGCACAACATCACTTATTTGGTACCTGAAGGCTCAGAATGTAATTTTGCAAAAGTCCTCGAATACAACCCTAAGGTAAGCATAAATAAGCAAATCCCTGAAAATATTGATATAGTGCATATGCATTTTGAAACGAAAGAAACAATTGAGAAACCGCATGTAATTACAATGCATGGAAACGCCCCGAGAAATGTTTCTTTGAGTCCAAATACTATATTTATATCTAAAAATCATGCAGAAAGACATGGAAGTAATTGCTTTGTGTACAATGGTTTAAATTGGGATGATTATAACAACTTAAAAATTGATGAAAAAAGAAAGTATTTTCACTATTTAGGTAGAGCCGATTGGAAGGTTAAAAACATGAATGGTGCCTGTAAAATAGCGGATAAAGCAAATGAAAAATTAGTGGTTATGGGTGGGTCCAGATGGAATTACACTAATTTGAAGAGAAATTTTAAATATATGATCAGTCCAAAAACAGAATTTAAAGGAATGGTTGATAATACAACTAAAATGCAGATCATGAAGAATTCTAAAGGATTAATTTTTCCGGTAAGGTGGCATGAACCTTTCGGGTTAGCCGTTATAGAAAGTTTGTATGCCGGGTGTCCTGTTTTTGCAACTCCTTATGGCTCATTAAGAGAATTAGTACCTCCCGAAGTAGGCGTATTAAGCGATTCCAGCATGGAATTGGCCGAAGCAATTAAAACCTCATCATTTTCTCCAAAAACATGTCATGAATATGCTGTTGAAAAATTTAACTCAAAAGTTATGGCTGAATCTTATTTACATTACTATCATTTAATATTGCAAGGCAAAATCTTACATACAGAACATCCGCAGCTAAAAGATACCACCGCTAAATCATTATTAAATTTTGAATAACCCGGAACTCAATAACGAAATCGAAAAGGCCACAGAGATATTAAATAAAGGCGGCCTCCTGCTCTACCCTACCGACACGGTATGGGGAATAGGCTGTGATGCAACAAATCCCGAAGCAGTAAAAAAAATATACGAATTAAAAAAAAGAGAAGATAACAAAGCCCTTATTTGCCTGGTTTCAGATATCAGGATGCTTGAGAGGTATGTATATGAAGTACCGGACGCCGCTTACGATATTGTTGAACTCTCCGATAAACCCACTACCATTATTTATGATCAACCCATGAATGTTGCGAACAATCTCATAGCTGAAGACAATACGTTGGCTATACGGGTTGCATCTGATGAATTTTGTCAAAAATTAATTCGAAAACTTAAAAGACCATTGGTTTCAACATCTGCTAACATCAGCGGACAACCCACTCCGAAAAGCTTTTCAGAAATAAGCAAGGATATTTTAAAAGGTGTAGACTATGTAGTAAATTTGCACCGTGAAAAACAAAACAATACGCCCTCAACTATTATTAAATTAAGTAATAACGGGGTGGTAAAGATTATACGTAAATAAAAATATGCCACTGATTCACTAATAAAAATTATAAAACATTCGTGAAATTGCCTGCCGCAGGTAGGTTCGTGGCTAAAAAAGAAAATGATGAGCTTTAAAAGCAAACAAGAACATTACATGTATCTAATCAAGTTTACCACTGATTCGCTAATATAAAATTTAAGCATTTGTGAACTTGCCTGCCGCAGGTAGGTTTGTGGCAACAAAAAAAGTATTGAACATAACCAAAAAGAGGGATTATTTTATAAATATACTACCGATCCACTAATATAAAATATTTGTGAATCCGTGGCTAAAAAAAGAATATTCATAACTAAATCAAAAACAAACATTTTTTATTTTAATGGAAGGTCTTTTATACAAAAATGAAAGTTATAGCATTATTGGTGTTTTATTTGAAATATATAATAATCTAGAGGCCGGTTTTGCAGAGATTGTTTACAAAGATGCCATCCAACACGAATTCCAAACGGAAAATATTCCTTTTCAAAGAGAAAAAGAGTATGTAATAAATTATAAAGGCATTACTCTACCTCATAAATTTTATGCGGATTTTGTTGTTCATAATAATATCATTCTCGAAATTAAAGCAGTTGAAAGTATTCATGATAAACATATTAGTCAATGTCTGAATTATCTTAAAGTTTCCGGATGTAGATTAGCCATTCTGGCTAACTTTCAAAAAGATTCTTTGGATTATAGAAGAGTAATACTTTAAGGCAATAATCTATTAATATATTTGAAATTCTTGGTTAAAAATATGGTAAGAATAACAACATAGAGAGCAATTACATATAACCAATATACCACTAATTCACTAATACAAATTTTTAGATATTTGTGCATCGGTGGCAACAAAAAAAAACATTGAACATAATTGCCAAAAAGAGCAATTATTCTAAAAACACTACCGATTCATTAATATAAAATATAAACATTCGTGAATCCGTGGCTAAAAAATGATTAAAAACATAACGGCATAAATATCAATCACATATAAACTAAATATGCCACCAACAAAAAAAAATAATAAACATTTGTGAATTCGTGGCCAATCCAAATTACAAAAAAGCATTAAAAGACCCCATTTTTAAACTCATATCTGAGAGTGCTGCCGAACTCGGGGTACATAGTTATGTAATCGGAGGATTTGTTCGGGATTTTATACTGAAGCGGGGAAATCCAAAAGACATAGATATCGTTGCCGTAGGAAGTGGTATAAAACTCGCGGAAAAAGTGGCAACAAAGTTACCTGGAAAACCAAAAGTTTCTGTTTTTAGAAACTATGGCACTGCCATGATAAAAACCGATAACCTGGAAGTTGAGTTTGTGGGTGCACGTAAAGAAAGTTACAGGGAAGATTCCAGGAAACCGCTTGTTGAAAACGGTACTTTGGAAGATGACCAAAATCGTCGGGATTTTACCATTAATGCCCTGGCTTTATCACTTTCACCGGACAATTACGGGGATTTACTGGACCCGTTTAATGGAATGGATGATTTACAACATAAAATTATCCGTACACCTCTTGATCCTGATATCACCTATTCCGATGACCCTCTCAGAATGATGCGGGCCATTCGCTTTGCCACGCAACTCAATTTCAAAATTGAAAAAGAATCTTTACTCTCCATCAGTAAAAACAAGGGACGGATTAAAATAATTTCCGGGGAACGTATTGTTGATGAACTCAATAAAATACTTTTAACTGAGAAGCCGTCTCTGGGATTTAAACTCTTATATGACACAGGCTTATTACATATCATTTTACCTGAGTTAACAGCTTTACAGGGAATTGAAGAAATAGAAGGCCAACGCCACAAAGATAACTTCTGGCATACCCTGGAAGTGGTAGATAATATTTCTGAAAATACAGATGACGTGTGGTTAAGATGGGCAGCTTTACTTCACGATATCGGCAAAGCCCCCACCAAAAAATTTGATGATAAGATAGGATGGACCTTTCATGCACATGAATTTGTAGGTGCAAAAATGGTTTATAAATTATTTAAACGCCTGCACATGCCTCTCAATGAAAAGATGAAATATGTGCAAAAAATGGTGCTCATGAGCTCCCGCCCCATAGTTTTATCCCAGGATATAGTTACAGATTCTGCAGTGAGGAGACTGATTTTTGATGCAGGGGATTATGTTGAAGATCTGATGACTTTATGTGAAGCAGACATAACAACCAAAAACCCAAAAAAATTCAAAAAATACCGAAATAATTTTAAAATAGTACGGCAAAAAATCGTTGAAGTTGAAGAACGTGATCATATCCGGAACTTTCAACCACCCGTTGATGGTGAAACAATAATGAAAACTTTCAATATTAAACCTTCTAGGGAGATTGGGATAATTAAAGAAGCAATTAAAGAAGCCATTCTGGAAGGAGAAATACCGAATGAATATGATGCCGCTTATCAATTTATGTTGGAAAAAGGTATAGAATTGGGATTAACAGCCCATCCATAAACCTCAGGCAGTGTACTAAAGTATATTATGATTGAAAACCCGATCAACTTATGAATGAAATTCCGATGGAAGATAAAAGGATCACCCACTTTCGCAAAAGTGCGAAAATAGCCTTGATCCTTATCTATATGGTTATTATTGCCGGAGCTGTAGTACGTATGACCGGGAGTGGGATGGGCTGTCCCGACTGGCCTAAATGTTTTGGTTATTATATACCTCCAACCGATGAAGAGCAGTTAAAATGGCACCCGGAACAGGAATATAAAAAAGGTCAGATCATCATTCACAATGAAGCATTGTATGTGGCTAAAGATGACTTTAAAACAAGTGCATCTTACAATGAAACAAACTGGGATGCCTACACAAAACATGATTATGCTGTTTTTAACGCAAAACACACCTGGGTAGAATATGTAAACAGGCTATTTGGTGCGCTTAGTGGATTGGCAACATTGGTAATGGCTGTGTTTTCTATTAAATTATGGAAAAGAAATAAAATCATACCTGTACTTTCCTGGTTGGTTGTTTTCGGAATGGGTTTCCAGGCATGGTTAGGAAAAACGGTCGTAGATTCAAATTTACAACCGGTAAAAATAACCATCCATATGGTCATGGCACTGGTAATTGTAGCGTTGGTGCTCTATATTATCTTTGCTGTAAAAAATAAAAACTCAACCCATAAACCTCATAAATTATTTTACATTTTGCTGCTCGTATCCCTCTTGTTAACATTAATTCAGGTGGTGTTAGGTACGCAGGTACGCCAATTTGTAGATGAGCAGATAAAATTACTGGGAGATAATGCCAAAGAACTATGGCTTCAAAGCCCGGAAGCAAACTTTTATATTCACCGTACACTTTCCGTCGCTGTATTTTTGGTAAATACATGGTTATTTTACCTCAACAGAAAATTAATACTTGGTTATTCTAAGGTCAATTGGGTAATGTTACTTATAATTTTAGAGATCCTATCGGGAATACTCATGTATTACATCCATTTTCCTTTTGGCACACAGACAATACATCTTGTAATAGCCTCGCTTTTATTCGGATTACAGTTTTACCTGATATTGGAAGGTAAAAGTTCTTTAACATCAATCAAAACTTTGTAAATTTACACCTTTGAAATTCATACACTATGATTTATAAATTCAGAATAATATTGGATGCCGAAGAAGATGTTTTCAGGGACATTGAAATAGAATCTACCGATACTTTAGAAGATCTCCACAACGCCACCGTACAGGCATTTGGGTTTGACGGAACTGAAATGGCTTCTTTTTATACCAGTGATGATGAATGGAACCAGGGTGAGGAAATTGTTCAGTTTGACATGAGTGAAGGTACAGAAGAAGTCCGGATTATGGGTGAAACTGTAATTGAAGACCTTCTGGATGAAGACAACCGCAACCTGATATATGTGTATGATTATTTCAATATGTGGACATTCTTTGTGGAATTGGCATCCTTAGATGAAAAAGAAGGTGGGGAAATGTACCCGAATCTTTTATTTGCTTATGGCCAACTCCCGGATTCACCTCCCACCAAGCAATTTGAAGCAGAAAAGATAGATGATATTGATGATGAAGATCTGGATGATGAGGACTTTGATATCGACGACTACGATAATTTTGATTTTGATGAAAATTGGAATTGATACCTTCTTTCAGAAAGTTTGAGTAAAAGCTGCTCCCAAATCAAATTTTAATTCTTAAATTTTAAATTAAAAATGATAAACCTGTATCCTACCCAAATCGAAAGCCTTTCTGTTCACAGAGTAGGTAATAAAAGTAAAAGTGAAGGCGCATTCTTTTCAGCAGAACCGTACAGGCTTAATGATGAGATCGCCGCTATTCTGAAAGAGTATTTTTTTAAACCGTTCAGGGAGAAAGAAGAAAACTATTTTAAGTTCACCAATGAAGTAGATGTAGAATTTAATGAGCTACACAAAATAGTATCAGAAATTTTTAATGACCCGGCTTCTATTCACGATAATTCCAAAAAAATAACCACACATCTTTTTGAGCAATCAAATCACCCACATATTAAAAGTGGTGAAGTTTATATTGCCCACTTGACGGATGTAATGATCGATAATAAAAAAGTGGATGCTGTAGGCATTTTCAAATCTGAATTAAAACACGATTTTCTTCAGTTTGAAGAAAAAGGCAGCAACCTGGATATTCTTATCCAACAAGGAATAAGTATAAACAAATTGGACAAGGGTTGTATTATTTTTAATGTGGATAAAGAAGAGGGTTATAAAATATTGTCTGTAGACAGTAATCGTTATGACACCAAATACTGGCTCGAAAATTTTCTGGGGGTTGATGCGCTTACTGACGAAAACTTTTTTACAAAAAAGTATCTAAAATTCTGTCAGGGGTTTGCCAAAGATGTTGTTTTACCAGCGGAAGACAAAAAGCAGGAAGTGATGTTTATGAACAGGGCCGTTAATCATTTTGCAAAGAATGATGAGTTTGAGGAATCTTCATTTTTAAATGAAGTAATGGACAATCCGGATCTTATTCCTGAGTTTAAACATTATAAGGTTGAAAAAGGCCCTAAATACAGCATTGAAGATGTTTCTAATTTTCATATCGCCAATAAAGCCGTATCGGATGCACGTAAAAAAATAAAAAACGTGATCAATTTAGATACCAATATTCAGATTAAAATGGATTTCATAAACCCGGAATCTGCTGAAAAATTTATTGAAAAAGGTTGGGATGAAGAAAAGCAAATGTATTATTACCTGGTATATTTTAACAAGGAACAAAAAAGCTAAACGAAGTTAGAAGTACGAAGTTAGAAGTACGAAGTTTTTGAAGGTCAGAGTCATTTCGAACGAAGTGAAATCTGCTTAATAAAAAAGCATATTACCATAATCAATGAGATTTCTCAGTCGCTTCGCTTCATACCGATGACGTATTTATTTAACATTCTGATATACTGTTAGTTGATATCCCATTTCATTGGCTGTTTTCAATAACCATTTTTCTTTTTGAAGGTTTATTTTTTCCTCATATAACTTAATTCCTTTTTCTGTGTAATCCAGCCCTTTGACCATTAATCTCCAATAGAGTACAG
>CALGUD010000096.1 GCA_937901915.1 uncultured Flavobacteriaceae bacterium | reverse complement strand
AAGTAAATTCAGGCTCACTGGCAATCCTAAAATCCTTTTCAGACATTGGAAATTTGCTGTCCAGTTCATCCAGTTGATAAAAAGAAGTTTTTGCAGGTTTACTTACATCTTTAACTATCAAAGTATCTTTTCCCGTATGTGGAAAAGCTTTAAATAAAAATGCGAAGAACAGTAAGAAAGAACTAAGTAGTTTTAACCTCATTTTGAATAAAGTTTGGTTGGGTTTATAAGATTTAATAACAGCTCAAAAGTAAAATCTATTAAATAACCATACATCACCATAAATAGTGATTTTAAATAAATCTTGTTACTTATAAATTGTTTTGACTTGAAAGGAATCTTTCCGGAATCAAAAAGACTCTAAACAGAATTTTAAAGCTTCTTAAAAGGCTTTTACAGCGTAAATACAAATATAATCTCCTCATTTATTGGTGATTTAGGACTGGTTTAATACAATATGTAGCAGCAAAGGGAGGGGGGGGGTAAATTCAGGTGCAAATAAAAGTATTTGTGCTGAGCCAATAAAGAAATCCTTTTGTTTTTTGAGTATTAAAAACATACAGTTCTCACAATTTTGTGATATTTATTCTATACGCCACGTAAAAAAGTATTTAATATGAATACTAACATATAATGTGTAGCCTAACAGCAGAAAAAATAAAAATCATGAGGTGATCATTTACATGAATAAATTACTTTTATTCCAGCCACTTTGTTAAGGAATATTCAAATATTTATGTGTCTGCAGAGAAACTTTCCATTTTGGATTTTTCATAACATAATCTACAATTTCCGGGATCACTTTATCACGCTTACTCCATTCAGGTTGCAGGTATAATATGCAGTCTTTATTTACTTTTGCGGCCTGTTCTTCTGCAAATTTAAAGTCACTTTGATTGTACACGATCACTTTAAGTTCGTGGGCAACATTGTAAATCTCTTCGGTTGGCAGTTTTATTTTTTTTGGCGACAGGCAAATCCAATCCCATACCCCGGTAAGTTTATAAGCACCGGAAGTTTCAATATGTGTTTTCAGGCCTTTGGATTTTAACTTTGAGGTTAGCGGCCCCATATCCCAGGTTAGGGGTTCTCCCCCGGTTACCACAATGGTGTCGGAATGCCTGGCGGCATTATCAACTATATGGTCTATATGAGTAGGAGGATGTAAATCCGCATTCCAGCTTTCCTTTACATCACACCAATGGCAGCCCACATCACAACCACCCACACGAATAAAATATGCAGCAGTACCTTTGTGGTATCCCTCCCCCTGAATGGTGTAAAACTCTTCCATAAGCGGCAGCATCTCACCTTTATTGACCAGATCTAAAACTTCAGTTTTTACCATGCCGCAAAGATAAACATTGTTTAAGGTTCATGTTTATAGTTTTTCAATTTTTTAAGTTGATCAAAATTCTCTTATTTTTATAAAAAATTTACCTGATGCTCAATAAAGATGCTTTTTTAAATCATATTACTGAAGGTTATACAACCAAAGGGGATTATATTACAATGGGAGCTGCCATGCTCAATGGCGAAACCATTCCTGATGCATTTGTGAAAATTCCATTAAAAACCTTAAACCGGCATGGTCTTATTGCCGGGGCAACCGGCACAGGAAAGACCAAAACATTACAGATTATTGCAGAAAATCTCTCTGAAAAGGGCATTCCTGTACTGTTAATGGATATTAAAGGTGATTTAAGTGGAATTGCTGAACCCGCCACGGTAAATACTAAAATTAATGAACGTCATGAAAAAATAGGGTTTCCTTTTGAAGCTAAAAATTTTCCAGTGGAAATACTCACCCTTTCTGAACAACAAGGTGTAAGGCTTAGGGCAACTGTATCTGAGTTCGGACCAGTGTTACTCTCGCGAATACTTGATCTTTCGGAAGCACAGGAAGGTGTAATGGCTGTTATTTTTAAATATTGTGATGACCATAAACTGCCTTTACTGGATCTAAAGGATTTTAAAAAAATACTACAGTATACTACCGAAGAAGGTAAAGAGGAAATTAAAAAAGAATACGGACATATTTCTGCCTCATCCACCGGTTCTATTTTAAGAAAGATCATAGAACTAGAACAACAGGGAGCAGACCTGTTTTTTGGGGAAACTTCGTTTGATGTAAATGACCTCCTGAGAATTGATGAAAAGGGAAGAGGATATATAAACATCATACGGTTAACAGATATTCAGGATAAACCCAAACTATTTTCAACATTTATGTTGAGCCTGCTGGCCGAAATTTATTCAACTTTTCCCGAGCAGGGAGATAGCGAGAGACCGGAATTGATCGTATTTATTGATGAAGCACACCTTATATTCAATGAAGCATCAAAGGCTTTACTTAACCAGATTGAAAGTATTGTGAAGCTTATTCGATCCAAAGGAATTGGACTTTACTTTGTTACGCAAAACCCTACTGATGTACCGGATGATGTTTTGGCACAACTTGGACTAAAAATTCAGCATGCATTACGTGCCTTTACTGCCAAAGACAGGAAAGCCATTAAATTAACTGCAGAAAATTATCCGGTCTCCGATTATTACAATACGGCAGAGCTACTCACATCGCTGGGTATTGGTGAAGCCTTGATTTCTGCTCTCGATGAAAAAGGGCGCCCTACTCCATTAGCGGCCACCATGCTAAGAGCCCCGATGAGCCGGATGGATATTTTAACAAACCAGGAATTAAATAAAATATTTACCAACTCTAAACTGGTTAAAAAATATAATGATGTTATAGACAGGGAAAGTGCCTATGAAATGTTGAACAAAAAAATAGCCCTGGCAGAAGCGCAAGAGGTTCAGGAAAAAGCCAAAAAAGAACGTGAAAAAGTGCAAAAAACCTCCGGAAGTAGAAAAAGCACGCGAATGAACCCTGTTATAAAAGTTCTCACCAGTGCTTCTTTTATTCGTGGTGTAATGGGTATACTTTCTAAAGCTATGAGAAAATAAGTTATGTATAGAAAAATTGTGTTGCTAATTATTTTATCTGTTCTTTTTTTACAATGTAAAAAAGAGGAACCTGAGAAAGAACGCTACCCCTACCTAATTGAAGCGCACCAGGTTGGAAAGCTAAAAAAAGGAACAAAAGTACATGAGCTCGATTCCATATTTGCGTCAGATTCCATAGTGAAACGTATCGGTGAAGGTGATTATATGTTTGCGGATGAGGATCAATACCTTATTTATGATTCTATTGGAAAACATTTACTAACCCTTACCCCTTCTCAACAGCATGATATACATGCTAATATTGAAAATATCAGGATAATGGATGCACGCTTTAAAACTGAGAACGAATTAAACATAAACAGTTCTTTTGCTGACATAAAAAAGCATTACGAAATCTCTAAAATCCAAAATACTTTTAATAATATTGTTGTTTTTGTTAATGAGCTTAATGCTTATTTTACAATTGATAAAAAACAGTTGCCGGAACACATGCGGTTTGATATGAATGCTAAAATTGATACTACAACAATTCCGGATACTGCTAAAATAAAGTATTATATGCTTGGTTGGGAATGATGGGTCAAATTATGAATGCAGAATTCAGAGTTATGAGTTAAATGGGTCAGATACTTGATTTAGGAGTTTTGATTTAAGATTGATGATTTAAGTTTATACATACTTATTTATGAAAGGCACCTACAGTATTCTTCTTTTAATTCTTTCTAACATATTTATGACATTGGCCTGGTATGGTCATTTAAAATTCAAGGAATTAAAATGGTTTGAAAACCTGGGGCTTATTGCTATTATTTTTATTAGCTGGGGCCTGGCTTTATTTGAATATTTTTTCCAGGTACCTGCAAACAGGATCGGTTACAAAGGTACAGGCGGGCCATTTACGTTGCTTCAGCTTAAAGTGATACAAGAGGTGATAACGCTTGTAATATTCCTGGTTTTTTCCCTGCTGTTTTTTAAAAGTGAATCCTTCAGGCTTAATCATTTTATCGGATTGATCTTTCTGGTACTGGCAGTTTATTTTATTTTTAAAAAATGAAAGGGATGCTTAAAATATCCCTTCAACATTTCTACTTAAAAATAATCCGGAGTTTATACTTTATCAATTAAAAATCATTTTTCTTATTTCTTTCCCATGTGGAGTTTCAAGGAGCATAATGTACATTCCCGGCACCAGGTCCAGGTTATAATCCAGTAAATATTCATTTGTACTCTTTCCGGTACGGCTGTGCATTACCGAAGAAGTAGTAAGGCTTATAATTTTAATTGAAATATCAGCTGCTTCGGCCAATGAAACTTTTACCTTGAATTCTCCATCTGTAGGATTCGGATATACTATAAATTCGTTTATAAAACCTGGATCAGACACCGCATAGGATAAATCTGCAGCTTCTTCAACAATGATCTTTTTTGTGTAATCCTGGTAACAATTACCCTGGTACGACCTTAAATTAATATCATAAGAACCGGGTTCTTCAAAATATACGATAAGGCCTTCTTTATCACTGAAAACTTTCTCTACACCTTCCGGAACTGTCCACTCTACACTTTCACCCAAAAACTCACTTACATTTACCAATACCACTTCTTCTCTTGCAAAAGCCTGCGTGGTTAAAAGAAAATAAGCATCTATCTCTTTATCCGAAACATTCACTGTTAATTCATCTGTACCTTCACATCCCTGTGAAGTAATCACTGTAGCTTTGTAGTTACCTCCCTCTGTAAGCTCTACAATGGGTGATGTACTGCTAAACCCATTATCTGACTCCCACTTATATATAGCTCCCGGATCGTTAATGGTGATATCATAAATGATCCCTTGTTCCATACAAATGGTCCTGTCCTCACCTAAATCTACTGCCAGGGGTGCCGGGTCATCAAGTGTGTATTTTGTGTGAGCCATACAACCTTTGGCATCGGTAATTTTTAATTCATAGGTTCCTTCGGCAAGGTCAGTTACAAAAGGATTGGTGTCACCTGTATTCCATAAATAAGTGTATGGGGCAGTGCCTCCGGTTACTTCAACATGAAGAGCACCGTCATTCCCTTCAAAACATGTTGGGGCTCTTTGTTCTAAAACCTGAATAGCTATACCTTCAGGCTGTTCTATTTTAATTTCTTCTACGGCCTGGCAACCTCTGCTGTCTGTAACATACACCATATAGGTGCCTGCTGCAAGATCCTGGATTTGAGGTGTGGTTTCTCCGTTAGACCATTGGATGTCGTATCCCGGAACTCCCCCGGTAACAGAGATTGAAATAGAACCTTTGTTCTTATAATCACAGTCAAGGTCGGTTTTAGAATACTTAATTTCCAATAAATCGGGTTGCTGGAGCGTATAGAAGTACTCAGTCTCAATTTCGTTAGCGTCTGTAATAATTACCCGGTACTCTCCGGCACTGGCATCGGTGAGTATAGGCCCCTGTTCGGAAAGTTCCTGCCAATGCCCGTTTTCATCCTTTTTATTCCAGGTATAATAATAGAGCAAGCCTCCGTTATCCATAAAATTCAATTGCACACCCCCCTGGCCTTCTGCAGTGAGCTCTCCGTTGCTATAAGGGTCACTGTATATATTTTCACTGTTACATGAAATGTTTTTTGTTTCTTTTATTTCTACTATAAGTTTTTCGGGTTCATCTAAGAAATATTCTGAACTCTCAACATAACATCCCATTCGCTCAGTAGCGAATTCATAATTATTGTCATATACTGTAAGGTAATAATAGTCCGAAGGAATCCCTTCAAGGGTTAGATAATTGGCTTTATAAGTCTTTCCCTGTTCATCTACTTGATCTACTATCTCAACGTTTGAAATAGTTAAAACATCTCCCGAGCTGTTTTTCCATTCTACCGTATACTGCCCATTTTCTTTTGGAATACCTCCCCATATTTTTGCTTTTATAACTCCATCTGAATAACCATAAGCCAATGGCTCTTTTGAACCATCTTTAAGGTATTCTACCTGTAAACTTCTTTCCGGTTGTGTTAATATGGCAGTCAGTATTTTCTCTGCCCCCAGGGCTATAGAGCCGTCGTCCAATACTTCCTGGTTTTTAGCATAACAATACACTCCGTTTTCTAATTTTTTACGGACTTTAACCTGATACTCTACATTGGGTTTTCTTTCTTTTATGGCATGGCGATCATTAGCTTCAAAAGCGATCCATCCATCTTCAGCTTCCCAGTCTTTAACTGCATCGGATTCATATATTTTATATTCAAACTCGCCATCCCGGCCTCCATAGGCACGTAACCAGATCTCACCATCATTCGTATTGGGGTCACCATCATTACACCAGTTATTTACAACTGTATCTATTTCAAAATCTACAGGGTTGTCTGGTCGTGTTATTTTAAAAGGTTCTGAATGTGAAATACCATCTGAGTAATATATATCTCCGCCCTGGCCTACCACCATTTGTATGGCATACTCTCCTTCTCCGGCTGGCAACCCCCCAACTGTAATTTTATTTTCTTCATCTAAAACAACTCCATTCTCATTTTTTACGGTATCATAAGAAAGTCCGTCATTATTAGGTTTAGTAAGGTCTGCAATGGCTATATCCATAGTTTCACCCGGCTTAAGGGCCCTGTCAAATTCAACGGTCACTTTGCCATCACTGCTGTCATAACAAGACACATTTTCTGTAACAATTCCTAATATATGAGGAGCAGAATTCGTTATTCTATAATTTAATACATTCTCAGAAGGAAAATAATACTCACAGGTTTTTATTCTAAAATTAACGGACTTTTCGGGATTATTAATAACCTCACGCGGTAAGAAATCTTTAGGGATAACTTTTAAAATATTAGCGGATGAACTTAAGTTAATTCCTCTGGGAATGTCTGTCCACTCGCCATTTATCCCTATCTGGTATTGCCATGCCCCATAATGCTCCTCCGGGAAACCTGAAGTAGCTTCAATTTCAATGGGATCCAGATATCCCGCAAGATCATTTTGATTTCCAGACCTGGAAATATTAAGCACAGCAAATGCGTCTACACTATAATTTACTCCTCCCTGATATGTACCAGCATAACCACCACAAGGTGTAAAACCCGGTGAACCCGTACTACCTCTAAAGTTGTTAGTGCTCCTGGTATAGTAACTTATTATATTTGTAATCTGATGAATACTATTGTCATACTCAAATTCACTAATTACCTTCTTTTCCCTTCCAATATCATATCTATAATATGGATTGCCCCAATGATTAAGTAGTTCTCTTTCAGAACCATCACTAAAATATACAATAAAGCTTATACTACGAAGCTCTGGTCTGGTAAGATGCGGGTTTAGATGCATATTATCATTAGCAGATAGTGTTACCCGATATATTTGTTGAGAAAATCCATTAACAAAAGCGAGTAAAAATAAAACCGGAAATAAATACTTTGAAATTTTCATGTTTTAGAATTTAGCTTTTACAGTTTCTAAGACAGTATAGTCTCCCTGGCACGCATATTCATTTAACTCATATTGCACGAAAATGGAGGCACAATACAAAAAGAAAAGAAATCCTACTAAAATGTATTTGAATGATTTTAACATTACGGGTAGTTTTGGTTGATTCTATTTGAACGGGTGTAAAATTAAGTTATTTTAAAAAACTTTACATCACCATAAATAGTGATTTAAAAAAGTCTCGATAAAAGAATGTTAAATTATCAAAAACTTTCACGCTGTATAATAAATCCTTTAAAGGGTAAATTTTTAGTAAAATTAGCAACGTATTAACAGACTTTGAAACGCAAAATTCTTACCTTTTTAATTAATTTAAAATTTAGAAGTCATGCCGGATAACAGAATTAAGAATGAAAAACAGTACGAAACTCTCCGCGATAAAGGAATGAGCAAACAAAAGGCTGCCCGTATTGCAAATACTGAAAATAGTGGTGTAAAAGGTGGTAAAGCGTCAAAATATGACGAAAGGACTAAAGATGAACTCTATGAAAAAGCAAAACAAGTAGGCATAGAAGGACGTTCCAAAATGTCTAAAAAAGAATTAATTAAGGCACTTAGAAATAACTAGGTGTTATAAGATAGTGTTACCTCATTAAGGAGTAACTAATTGAGTTTAAAAAAATAAATTTTATCAAAGCCTGTTTTCACTGCAGGCTATTTTTCTTCTATTTAATATAAATTGAAATTTTATCCCAAATTAAAGTTTTTTCTTATGTTTTTTATTACTGATAACCAATACTTAAAAGAAAAACTTTAACAAAATATTTGCAGTTCAATATTTTTTTATAAATTTAGACTCCCAAAACCAATACTTCATTTAAACCAAACCCTACAAATAATTTTTATCACACCATGAACAAAAAAAAATTTTTTGTAGTTCTGTGCATGCTCTTATTTGCACAAATTTTCTATTCCCAACAAGTCCATCATGTCATTGTCAGCATTGACCCTTGTATTTTAGAAGACGAGGAAGAAGACGTTGTTGACGAAGAAGAAGAAGACGTTGTTGACGAGGAAGAAGAAGACGTTGTGGTCGAAGAAGAAGCTGTTGATGAGGAAGAAGATATTGATGATACTGAAGACATTGTTAATGAAGAAGTAGTTGATGTCCAGGAAGGTGTTATCGTAGAAGATATTGATGATGTTGATAATATTAACGTCCCGCAAGATATACGTACTTTTGTAGCTTATCCAAGCCCTGCCAGTAACAGCCTTACAATTGAATCTATTTATCCGGAAGCTGAAATCCTAATGATGGATGCAATGGGCCGGGTAATTTATAAAGGTAACCTCAATAACGGCAGGCTCGATCTCGATACGAACGAATTAGAACCGGGAGTTTACCGCATAAACCTGCGAACAGTAGAAGTGAATAAATTAATTAATATACTGGTAAAATAAAGCTATGGGACTAAAACACGCATGCATTTTACTTTTACTAGGTATTAGTTCAATGCAGTTATCAGCTCAACAAATTATTAATGCTTCCCCTTCTGATCAAATTTCACTCAATGCCGATTTTGAAGAGGGTGAAATTCAATGGCAACAGTCAGAAAACTCATCCGACTGGCAGGATATTGAATCTGCAAACACAAACAATTTCCTGTTCACTATTTCTACAATCCCTGTATATTTAAGGGCACGGGTAGATTTTGAAAGTTGTGAAGAACCTTCATATAGTAAACTGATCACGGTCCTTAATAATAATAATGATGCCCTTTATTGGTCTGACCCCGATACCTGGTTACCAAATAACAAACCTGTTTCCGGGGAAGTTGTAACCATTCCCGAAGGAACTCACATCATTCTAGATGAAAATACACCTAACCTTGGAGGATTGGTTATTAATGGTACACTGCAATTTGAGCAAATGGACCTGGAACTTACTTCCGAATGGATTGCTATACACGGAGCCCTGCAGGCAGGAAGTGAAAGTGTACCATTTATACACAATGCAATCATTACATTAACCGATACAGATACAAACGAGTCCCATATGGATATGGGAACACGGGGTTTAATGCTTATGGGTGGAACATTGGAACTTCATGGAGCCTCACCCGAGGTAACGTGGACAAAAATTAATGCCCATGCAGAGGCAGGTGCAACAACCTTACAACTTATGGAAAATGCAGGGTGGAGTGCCGGTGATGAAATCGTAGTAGGCCCTACCGATTATTTCAATGCCGGTAATGGTGCTTCTGTAACACAACGTGCTAGCTTAACAGCAGTGAATAACAATGAACTTACTTTAGATACAGGACTGAATGCCCATAGATGGGGATTGTTACAATATGCAACTGCTAACGGAATGAGTTTAACTCCGGGAAACACAGTAGAATCCCCGCTATCCGATGGCGAATTTATCACTCCAAAAACCCTTGATGAAAGGGCCCCTGTTGGAAATCTATCCAGAAATATTGTAATCCAGTCCCCCGATGATGACCTTTGGAGGGAGGAAGGTTTTGGCGCACATGTAATGATTATGCCAGGCAGTACTGCCAAGGTTGACGGTGTTGAAATTAAAAGGGGCGGACAAAGGGGACGTTTAAGAAGATATCCTTTTCACTGGCATATGCTAAGTTACAGTGGGTCCGAAACCCTTGCTGATGCCGAAGGCCAATACATAAGAAATAGTACTATAAACAGTTCAGCCAACCGCGGAATAGTAATACACGGTACTAATGGTGTTACCGTTCAGAACAATGTTTTATATGATATTCGCGGACATGCTATTTTCACAGAAGATGCTGCCGAGCGCCGTAATGTTATAGACCGAAACCTGGTACTGCATGTACGGAACCCTTCGGGTGGCTCTGCCCTTAAAATCCATGAATCCGGTGGCGGAAATTCGGGATCATCAGGATTCTGGATCAGTAACCCGGATAATACCATTACCAATAATATGGTAGGTGATTGTGATAACTTTGGATTCTGGCTGGCTTTCCCCGAACAACCTTTTGGTGCATGTGCACAGGTAACACATACTGATGGTGGCATACTGGCTCCTAATAAGCTTCAGTTCGGCACTTTTGCAAACAATACAGCACATTCTAACCGAAGTACAGGGATTATGCTGGATTTCGTAGAAATTGATGAAGCAGGGAATGTGGATCCGTTTAAATATGAATCTACAGTAACAGGACGTACAGCCGAATGGCCTTACGACGACAGGTTACGTTTTACACTCGAAGGGTATAGTGTGTGGAAAAACGGAGCTGGTGGTATATGGGACAGGTCCGATTGGGCAAATAACTTCAGTGCTGTAAATGCCGATAATGTAAGTACCTATTTTGCCGGCGCCGGTTTTGACGGAGTTATTGAACGATGCCTAGCCATAGGAACCAGTTTAAACCACAACATGAACGGAACCGGAAGGCCAGGCCAGTTTATGACGGGATATACTACAAACACCCCGGCTGCTTTTGCTACTTATCACAGTACATTTGACATTAAAAACAATATTGCTATTAATTTCCCTCTGGGTAATGATCCTGAAATAAGTAGTGGGGCCTTCTCTACGGATGACTATTACATTAGAGGTGTAGAAAAAGGTCAAATAAGGAACGGGAATAACCTAATCATAAATTCACATCCGGGTTATAAATTAAAATCTCCCGGCTCCTACTATAGTTTTGCCGGTGCTTTGTGGGACCCGCATGGTGTATGGGGCCCTGAAGGAAATTATTTTGTCTATGATGACGATTTCCATACCTATGGATTACAAAAAACAATAGTTGCTCCCGGCTCAATGGAAAGTGGGGGTGTGAGTGTTCCCGGGCCTTTCTATGGGTTCGAAGGATTTGTTTTAAATAATGCAAATTCAGAATGGGATGATATTATGGGCATCCATGTAAAACGATTCGATAATAATTTTAATGAAGTAGGGACGTGGACTCTAGACAGTTCTTCGCCCGGCGCACTACTTTGGCATATGAGGGATTTTGTAGCCCATCCGTCCGGAATCTACGAACTGGTTTTTCAGGATGATGCCCCTCCGACAGCTTTTCGGGTAAATGTAGAAAATATGTTAGAGAGTTCTGATGTTCTTCTTCTGGGAATTGAATTTAGTGGCAACACAAATGCAAGTGTGAGTTTCTCAATAGATGACATTCATGTAAATTACACAGAACTTTCTTCTTTAGAAGAGGTCATGAATTCCAACGGCGAAGCCTTTTGGCAAGATAATGTAAATGACAGGATCTGGGTGAAATTACGCGGCGGAAGATGGCAGGAAAATCCGTGGGATATATCATGGGAGGGAACTATTTATGAAAAAATGCGATTAATTATAGAATAAAGTAACCCCTATAAAAATTAAAATGGCACATGATGAAACCCCGGAAAAACCGGGGTTTATTACTTCTATTTATTACCCGAATATTTAAACTTTAATAGTTAAATAAAACCTAACGCTTTCCTACCGCCTTCGCATTTTTAATATCTTTAAATTTCCGGTATTAATCGGTTTTTTTAATCCTAACCAAAACCTCTAAAAATGAACTTCAATGTTAGCAAAACAGCATCAACCGTATTTGTGTTTTCTTTATTTCTAAATATGACAACGGCTCAGAAAATCGGTGTTTTTGACAATAGCCAGGATATTGGCAATGTGAAACACCAGGGATCATCAGTATACAATCCGGATGATCAGTCGTATACAATTACAGGCTCAGGGACAAATATGTGGGGACCTCAGGATGAATTTCAATATTTATGGAAATCAATTCAGGGTGATTTTATTCTAAGGGCACATATAGAATTTGTTGGTGAAGGTGTAGATCCACACCGCAAAATCGGATGGGTAGTCCGTAATAATTTTCACCCGGATTCCCCTCATGTAAATGCAAGTATACATGGTGACGGGCTAACTTCCCTCCAGTTCAGGCGGACAAAAGGAGGTGAAACAGAACAAATGGAATCTACAGATACAGCACCGGATGTTGTGCAATTAGAACGTATAGGAAATAAATATATCATGTCCACCGCCAAATTTGGTAAACCCTTTACAAGCGTTGAAGTTGAAATGGACCTGAAAAATGAAGTATTTGTAGGCCTGGGAGTTTGTTCACACAATCCGGATGTTATTGAAAAAGCAATTTTTAAAAATGTAAGGATCATAAAACCCGTGAATCCGGACTTTCAGCCTTACAAAGATTACATAGGAAGCAACCTGGAAATAATGAATGTAGAAACCGGAGAGCGTAAAATTTTGATGAGTTCAGCCCATAGTATACAGGCACCAAACTGGACTCCGGATGGAGAAACACTGATTTACAATTCTAACGGACTCCTTTACAATTATGATCTGGAAACCGGCAAAATATCTATGCTGAATACAGGGTTTGCCAATGATAATAACAATGATCATGTTTTAAGTGTGGACGGAACCAAAATTGCCATTAGCCATCATAATGCAGACGATGAACGTAAATCATCCATTTACTATCTACCTATTAATGGTAGTGATAGTCCTGTAAAGGTTACCAAGGATGGTGTAGGCCATTCGTATCTGCACAGTTGGTCTAAAGATGAAAAGAAAATGATTTTTACGGCTAACAGGAAGGATAAATATGATATTTATGAAGTGGATGTGGCTACAGGCAAAGAAAAACAACTAACAGATACCCCAACCCTGGATGATGGTTCAGAATATTCTCCCGATAATAAATATATTTATTTCAATTCGAACAGAACAGGAACTATGCAGTTATGGCGAATGAAAGCCAATGGTAAGGAACAAACCCAACTAACTTTTGACGAGTATAATGATTGGTTTGCACATATATCCCCTGATGAAAAGACCATCGTTTTTATTTCGTTCCCTCCTGACATAGATTCCAGCACGCATCCATTTTATCAACATTGCTTATTAAGAAAAATGCCCGTTCAAGGTGGTGAACCTACAATTATTGGTTACATTTATGGAGGACAAGGGAGTATAAATGTTCCGAGCTGGTCGCCAGATAGTCAATACATAGCCTTTGTTTCTAATTCTGATAATATAAAATAATCTATTTTATTTATTTTGATGCCTTTCCCTCGCCAAAAGTGTATTTTTCAGCAACATTCCTATAGTCATTGGCCCTACACCACCAGGAACAGGTGTTATATATGAAGACTTTTTACTTACACTGTCAAATTCAACATCGCCTACAAGCCTATAGCCTCTTTCATTGGTTTCATCAGGCACACGTGTGATTCCTACGTCTATAATGACAACACCGTCTTTAACCATATCTCCTTTTAAAAACTCTGCAACACCAAGAGCTACTACTATAATATCGGCTTGGCGGGTTATTTGTTCCAGGTTTTTAGTCCTGCTATGTACTAAAGTAACTGTTGCGTCACCGGCTTTGCGTTTCTGGCTCATTAATATGCTCATTGGTCGGCCCACTATGTGACTCCTGCCTATAACTACAACATTTTTACCTGAAGTTTCAATATTATGGCGCTCTATTATTTCTAAAATCCCAAAAGGTGTTGCGGGTAAGAACGTAGGCAGTTCCAAGGCCATACGGCCCACATTCATAGGGTGAAATCCATCTACATCTTTATCCGGGTCTATAGCCAGTAAAACTTTTTGCTCGTCTATATGTTTGGGAAGTGGAAGTTGAACAATAAATCCGTCTATGTCATCATTCTTGTTTAACTTATCAATTTCGGATAGCAATTGTGCTTCCGTAGTTTCTTCCGGTAAATCAATCAATGTAGAATTAAACCCTATTTGTTTACAGGAGCGTACTTTGCTCCCAACATAGGTTAAACTGGCTCCATCTGTTCCTACTATTACAGCTGCCAGGTGCGGTACTTTTTCTCCTCTTGCTTTTATCTTTTCAACTTCAGCAGCAATTTCGTCTTTAATTTGATTGGATATTTTTTTACCGTCCAGTAATTTCATAATATTAAGTTCCAGGATTACGCTGTAAATTTTTTAGGGTTATTAATCATAAAGTTGATAAGTTTATCAACTTCTATATTTCTTGCTATTAAGTCTTTATATTCTTTTGGAGTGAGATAATTTGAAGCACTTGCAAACTTCATCCACATTTTACATTCTGTGTTTTCAACATTAGAGCTTGCCAGCTTTTTAATAAAATGCTTTAATCTTTTTCGCTTTTTATAAGCACTTCCAATATTTTCGTAAACTGCTTTTGAGGTTCTTCTTATTTGTCGTGTTAACGAGTCAGTCTCATAATCCGGAAAAGTATCAGAAACCATAAAAATATCCGAAGATAAATTAAATGCTTTCTGATATGCTTCCAAATCCTTCAAACTCATGGTTTTTTTGTATTTCTTTAACTGTATTATCAAAGACCCTTCATCCCCTCCATCATTTGCATCATCTTACGGCCTCCGCCGCCTTGCATCATCTTCATCATTTTACTCATCTGTGTAAATTGTTTCAATAACTGATTTACTTCCTGTATAGAGGTTCCACTGCCTTTGGCTATTCTTTTTTTTCTGCTGGCATTTAAAACGGATGGTGTTGTGCGCTCGTGAGGAGTCATAGAATGAATAATGGCCTCAACACCTTTAAAGGCATCATCATCAATATCCATTCCTTTTAAAGCTTTTCCGGCTCCGGGAATCATTCCAACAAGGTCCTTCATACTTCCCATCTTCTTTATTTGCTGGATCTGGTTCAGAAAATCATCAAAACCAAATTGGTTTTTTGCAATTTTTTTCTGAAGTTTCCTGGCTTCATCTTCATCAAATTGCTCCTGGGCCCTTTCAACAAGAGAAACAACATCACCCATTCCCAGAATACGATCTGCCATTCGAGAAGGGTAAAACACATCGATGGCATCCATTTTTTCACCGGTACCTATAAATTTAATAGGTTTATTTACTACGGATTTAATAGATAAAGCGGCACCACCTCGTGTATCCCCATCAAGTTTAGTAAGAATAACTCCATCAAAATTTAATACATCATTAAAAGTTTTTGCTGTATTGACCGCATCCTGCCCTGTCATGGAATCTACAACAAAAAGGGTTTCATTAGGTTGTATAGCCTTGTGAATATTTGAAATTTCCGTCATCATTTGCTCATCGACAGCTAAACGTCCGGCAGTATCCACAATTACTGTATCAAGTCCGTTTGTTTTAGCATAGGCAATTCCTGCTTTAGCAATTGCAACCGGATCTTTACTTTCTTTATCTGAATAAACTTCAGCATTAATTTGCTCCCCCACAATATGCAACTGGTCAATTGCCGCCGGGCGGTATACATCACAAGCTACCAATAGCGGTTTCTTGTTTTTCTTAGTTTTTAAAAAATTAGCAAGTTTACCGGAGAAAGTAGTTTTACCTGAACCCTGCAATCCGGACATAAGAATAATAGAAGGGTTTCCCGAAAGATCAATACCTGCAACATCACCACCCATAAGCTGGGTTAACTCATCTTTTACGATCTTAACCATGAGCTGGCCCGGTTGTAAAGTAGTTAACACATTCTGGCCCAGTGCCTTTTCTTTAACCCTGGTAGTGAACTCCTTTGCAGTTTTAAAATTTACATCGGCATCCAATAATGCCCTGCGGACTTCTTTAAGTGTTTCTGCAACATTAATTTCTGTAATTTGTCCATGCCCTTTAAGTACATGTAAGGCCTTATCTAATTTATCGCTTAAATTATCAAACATAATATTTATCTGCTTTAAAAGAGTCTTTTAAAAAGACGAGTACAAATTTAAGGATTTGAATCAGAAGTACGAAAGTTCATTTTAATTTAATGCTTGCAAATTTGAAATCAAGTATAACGAACAAGAAAAGGTAACCTTATAGAACTATCTAACATAATATGGAAATGCCGGATTTACCCTCACTAAAAAAGCCGGTATTATTATAAATAATAAATACCGACTTTTCATTTGAGGCTTAAATTAACCTAACCAACTTTATTTTTATAATATATTATGCGCATATAACGGATTCACGGGATAATCTCTCGAACTTGAATATAGACATATTCCCGTTGTTTATGCTTTCTCGTTTCAAATGAATCATATTTTCATCACACTCCTGCAATATCCAATGTCCATTTAACAGAGAAAAAGGCTCAGTATTTTCAAAATTCAGTTCAAATTTCATGTTATTATCCTCAATAACTAATGCCCAACTCCCTTCAACCTCTTTATTACCTCTTATAGCTAATACGGTTTTCTCTTTACTATTAAAAATGAGTCGAAAATCATTGTAAAAAGAAGTATTATTTACACCGTTTACAGTAAAATTATGAACTCCCCAGGTAAAAGATACCAGGTAGTCCCTCAAAATCATCTGTAAAGAAACACTTGCTCTAGTCTTCATCGTCATCCTCGTTTTCGTTTTCACTTTCATCCTCGTGGTTATGGTCATACTCATGACAGTCTTGTTTCAGGGTCATCATATCTTTTCCGTCCCCATAAAATTTCACTCTCCTTTTATTGACATCAAAAACCTGCCATTCTTTAGAAAATTCTGGTAAGGTTACAAAATGTAATACCAAATTAATTCCTTCATCAGTCAATACAGTTTCCCAACTACCTTCTACTTCTTCACTATCCAGTTTAGCTTCAACCACACCAGTTTCTCTGAAAATAAAATGTGATTTATTATACGCATTGGAAAAATTTTCTCCACCACTTTTTATATTCAGTATTCGTAAAGGACACTCTAACAAAAATTCATTAAAAGTCTCTAATGTATAGTCTTCGTCATTGTCGTCATCGTCATCGTCATCGTCATCGTCATCGTCTTCTCTGCAATTATTTTGAGCTTCTAGTAAATACACTTCTAATTCATCATTATTTTCAACAGTAACCTCAGTCCCATCCGAATCAATTAAAACTATTGGAAAAATAAAATTAACAAACTCATTTTCATTTAATTTCTCAAAAAAATGATAGAGGTGTTGATCATTGTGAAAAGTTTTTGTTTTCAGATTCTCATTCCTACTGTTATAAATAGCAATCGATACAGGGTATTCAAAATCAATACACTGAGTGTTATTTTCTTCTTCATTACATTCTTCAATAATGTTTTCAAGCTGCTCTTCATTTTGTACAGTAATTTCACTATAGTCACTGAGTATCAGGGTAATTGGAAAAATAAACGTTAAATTGTCTATTTCATCATGCTCCCATTCAATTTCCTCTATATCTTCCTGGGTTTCTATCACTACTTCGGATTCATAAATTACTACCGTTACAGGCAACTCTACAGAAATACAATTTGACAGGTCTAAAATGTTGTCTACAGATCCATTATGAGAAGTTAGTTTTTTTACCAGTCTGGCTAAGGAAGATTGGGGCAGAATAATTTCACTGTTTTCTTCATTTGGAATATCAGTTATATCATCCTGACAGGATAGAAATATAAATGAAAAAATGAATAATAACAGTAAATATTTAATTATACTTGTCATTGTAATTTAATTAGTTTGATGTTGCTTGTATATATAAAACAGTTAAACCTAAAAATACCCTACCTGAAGTCTGTAATATTTTTTACATTAGTCTTTAAAATTTCATAAATATGCCTAAAGAGACCAGTTCTGTTTGTAATAAAGATGTTTTTAATGATTTGTTTGCTGACTATAGTAAAACTATCAGAAATTATATATATTACAAATGTGGTGATCTGGATGAGGCAAATGATATAACCCAGGAATCATTTATTAAATTATGGAATAATTGTAAATCGGTTTCTGTTGAAAAAGCAAAGTCCTTTTTATACACAGTTGCAAATAATCTTTTTCTCAATGTTGTAGCACATAAAAAAGTAGTATTAAAATATAGTTTAGAAAAACCCAATGATAAAACTGAAGAAAACCCACAGTTTCTTTTAGAAGAAAAAGAATATATGGATAAGCTTCAAAATGCTATAGCAGGTTTAACCGAAGCACAACGCACGGCTTTTTTATTAAGCCGGATTGACGGGAAAAAATATACTGAAATTGCGGAGGTACTGGATATATCGGTAAAGGCTGTTGAGAAAAGAATTCACGGTGCATTGGTAAGTCTTAGAAAAGAAATTGAAAATATTTAAAAGTCAGGGTAGGGTTTTTTAGAACTCACCTGTTATATAAATAAGTAAGCATTATGGAAAAAGAGAATCTTTTAGCAAAATGGCTGAGTGGAGATATAACTCCCGAGGAACTTCAAGTTTTAAAAAAACTTGAAGACTTATCTGCTTATGAAAAAATTGTAGAGAAAACTTCGCAGTTTCATGCACCCGATTACAATCACAATGAACAACTAGACACTATAATAAACAGAATGAAAACTACTGATACGGCTGTAAAAAAGCTGATTCCGTGGAAAATCCTGTCTGGTATAGCCGCAACTATAGCTTTGATAACGGGTACATTCATGTATTATCAAAGTTTTAAGGATACTGTAATTTCAACAGATTATGCAGAGAAAAAAACACTTATACTTCCTGATAATTCTGAGGTACTTTTAAATGTTGGTTCAGAAATCTCATATAATAAAAAAAACTGGTACGAAAACAAGGAAATAAAACTTGGCGGGGAAGCTTTTTTTAAGGTAGAACAAGGCCGTATTTTCAGTGTTATAACCAGTTCTGGTACTGTAACAGTTGTAGGCACACAATTTAATGTAAAAAACAGAAAAGATTTTTTTGAAGTTTCTTGCTATGAAGGCAAAGTTGAAGTTCACTATAATAATAATGGGCATGAAAAATTATTAAAACCGGGTGAATCTTTTCAGGTTATTAAGGGCACTATAACCTCAACTTTGCCTTTTTCAAATTCACAACCTTGGTGGACATCCAACCAAAGTTTGTTTTTAAAAATCCCTTACGAATTGGTATTAGATGAATATCAAAGAACTTTTAATGTTGAAGTAGAAACAAAAAATATAGATACAAATTATCATTTTACAGGAGAATTTTCTCATTCTGATAAAGAACTGGCGCTTAATACCATTACGCGTCCACTTAACCTCAGCTATGAATGGGTAAATTTTAAAAAGGTAATTATCTATACAGATGAGCCTTAAAAAATTAACCCTACTAATATGTTTTTTAAACCTTCTGTTCTCAATTCCCTTAGCCTCACAGGAAATTGAGAACAGGAAAATCAAACTAGTGGATGCCCTTCAAATAATTGAAGGGCAGTTTGATTTAAAATTCTCTTACATTGATGAAAATGTAAAAGATGTTTCAGTTGCAATTCCCGACCTTAATCAGGAAATTCAAACTATTATAACCGAAATAGAAAACCAGACTTTACTGGTTTTTGAAAAACTCAACACAAATTCATATAGTATTTCAAGAAAAATATACTGGGAAGCCTGTGGTAAAATTGTAGATAAGAATACCAATCAGGAAATACCGGGAGCAACTATTGAGAGCATAAATACTAATGAAGCGGTAGTTTCGGACATTAACGGCAATTTTACTTTTAGCAAGATGAAGGCTGAGTATTTGTTAAGGGTAAGATATATAGGTTACGAGGAATATATTATTAGTAGCGAAAACTTATTTCAGCACCCTTGCACTATAATTTCTTTAGACCAAAAAACACAGGTTTTAAATGAGATTGTTGTACAACAATTCCTTACTTCCGGCCTAAATAAACAAAAGGACGGAAATATAACTATCAACCCTGAATATTTCGGAATCCTCCCCGGTCTTACAGATCCCGATGTTCTCCATACTATCCAGGCACTTCCCGGTATAGAAAGTGTGAATGAAACCGTTTCTGATATTAATATAAGAGGGGGCACTCATGACCAGAACTTAATTTTATGGAACAATATGAAGATGTATCAGTCCGGTCACTTTTTTGGGCTTATATCTGCATTTAACCCTTATCTGACAGAAAAGGTTTCAGTGATCAAAAATGGTACAAGTGCATCATATGGTGATGGAATTAGCGGTATTATAGACATGCATTCATTTAACACAATTCAAAATGATTTTAACGGAGGAATAGGACTTAACCTTCTAAGCGGTGATTTTTTTGCCCATATTCCCATTGGTGATAAGTTTGGATTGCAAATCTCGGCAAGAAGGTCCATAACAGATTTTTTAAAAACTCCTACTTATGAACAATTTTATGAAAGAACATTTCAAAACTCTAAGGTCACCAATATACAAAGCGAAGAGGTTGAAAACAATATAAGCAGAAATGAAGATTTTTTTTTCTATGATACAAGTCTTAAACTTTTTTATGACCTGAATGAAAAACATAAGTTTAGAGGAAATATACTTTTGATGAATAATAATCTTGAATATGAAGAAACTTTTAATGATGAGTCTGACCCGGAAACAAAACAAAGCACCTTAAACCAAAGGAATTTTGGTCTCGGAATAACGGTGGAAAGCAAGTGGAATGAACAATTTTCAACAGAACTGCAAACTTACTATACAAATTATGACCTTGAAGCTGTGAATTTTACACTTTTAACGGATCAAAGACTAATCACTAATAATGAAGTGCTGGAAACAGGAGTGAAACTAGTTACAAATTATAAGCTCAGTGATCATTTTGATTTTATTAATGGTTATCAATATAATGAAACAGGTATTGTGAATCTGGAAGATGTAAATAATCCTGAATTCAGAAGAAGGATTAAAGAGGTGATAAGAAATCATGCCCTGTTTTCCGAGATTGAATATCTCTCGCCTTCAAAGAAAACCTTTATGCGTATTGGTGGCAGATTAAATTATATTGAAAATTTTAATAAATACATCCCGGAACCAAGAATGAATTTTAATCAAAAACTGGGTGATTATTTTAATATGGAATTGTTGGCAGAGATGAAAAATCAGGTTACCAATCAGATCATCGACCTACAACGAGATTTTTTAGGAGTTGAAAAACGGCGATGGACCTTATCTAACAATAAAGATCTTCCGGTTACCAAGAGTAAACAGGTTTCGCTGGGCTTTAACTTCAATAAAAAAAGTTTCTATGCAGCAATTGAAGGATTTTATAAAAAAGTGGATGGAATTACCACCTCTAATCAAGGTTTTCAAAATCAAAATCAATTTCCAAGGGCTTCAGGAAGTTATCGGGTTAATGGAATAGAATTTCTTATAAATAAAAAAACTTCAAAGTACAGTACCTGGTTAAGCTACACCCTGAGTGAAAACGAATATACTTTTAATGAACTCAAACCTGAAAATTTTCTCAATAATTTAGATATCCGCCATTCCATTTCTTTTGCGGGAACCTATACAATTAAGAAATTTAGACTGGCAATGGGCGTTAAATGGCGAACAGGAAAACCATATACCCCACCTATAGAAGGAAATGAAGTAACTGTTACCGAAACTGATAATCTCATTAACTATCAAACTCCCAACAGTAGTAATTTGGATAATTATTTCAGGGTTGATTTTTCTTCTATCTATAATTTTAGAATAGGCGATAACAGCAGGGCAACAGCAGGAATAGCTGTTTTAAATCTTTTAAACCGAAAAAACCTTCTGGACATTTACTACCGTTTACTTGACTCTGAAGATACTGAAGTACAGCAGGTAGAAAATATATCGCTTGGTATTACTCCCAATATAAGCTTCAGGGTGTTTTTTTAATTGAAAATGATTCAAAAGAAAATCAATTATCGATAGGACTTCTGAATTTACCCGTAATTTCCATTATTTTTAACCGATAAACAATAGGTATCTCTCCCGAGGATATTTTACTTGAAAATTCACTAATAAAATGAACATCTCTTTTTTCTTTCTTCTCTATAATATCCTTAACCCCTGAAGCAAATTGATGTAATTGGTACCTTGCATCACTGCCACTAAGTTCTTCAAACTCACCATGTATTAACACAGATTTCCAGTTACTGGCCAATTCTATTTCATCCACCTGAAAAGAAATAGAATTGTTCAGCCGCATAGAATTTAATTTATGGCCTTCCCCCGAATAGCTTACAATAGCATTGTTAGGTTCATCATAAAAATAAGTAATGGGTAACGAATAGGGTCTTCCCTGAGATATAAAAGCAAGCCGCCCTATATAATTTTCCTTTAATACCCTCAGACCTTCCTTGGTATCTAAATCTTTTATCATGATTGTTAACTTTTAAATTGTCTTATATGTACTTAAAGAAATAGGGCATTTCCTGTAAAATTTGAATAATATACTATTCAAAATTACTTTTATTAAATATAAGCATTGGTATTTTTGTGCCTAATGCAACATTTCTTGTAACACTTTTTCCTGATATTTTTTCATAAAAATTAAGTTCATGTGTAAACATAACCAGCATATCTGCATTGATCTTAGCTATAAAATTCTCAATTCCTTCAGAAATGTTTTCGTTAGATGAATTATGAAATTCGATTTTTATGCCTTTTAAAGTGTTTTTTAATTCAGCGATAATCTTCTCAGGATTATTTTCCAGAGTTGAATCCGGTGATGTAATATGAAGGACATGAATACGAGCTTCAAACAGTTGAGAAAAAGGAAAAATAATTTCCATTTCTTCATGTAAATCCAGCATGTTCGTGGCATAAACAATATTTTGTAAGCCTTTAAATTTAGTAAGCTCGGGGACAGTTATTACTGGAATACTACTTTTGTTAATAATAGAAGTTGCATTGCTCCCTAAAAATATTTTTTTCAAACCTGTAGCACCTTTTGTGCCTACAACAATAAGGTCAATATTATTCTGTGATGCGAATCTTTCTACAGTTTCATGAACAGAAGAACCAAATAACATTTTATGTGTGATATTTGTTTTGTATGATTTATATTTTTTCTCAATCTCTTTTATAAGAAGGATCATTTCTTGTTCAGCACTTTTTTTAAAGGCTGCCCTGATCCTATATAAACCAAGCCTGGTCATTGGCGGAACATCTGTATTTACCACACTAGCAACTATAAGTTCACCCTCTAGCTTTTGCGCTAATTCAATTGCATAAAAAACCGCTACTTTAGACAGTTTTGAAAAATCAGTCGGAATTAAAATTCTAGTGCTCATCAGATTTTAGGATTTTAAGGATAAAATAATCTACCCAAAGAGTTTAATATTATTTTCTTGCGCGGTGTAAAACCAATATTGGTATTTTAGAATACAGTCCCAGTTTCTGCACCAATGGTTTGGCAAACATATTGGTCAAAAAACTATGTTTACGGTTTACAAAAGTGATCATATCACCATTTTTGTTTTCAATAAACTCACTAATGGAAGTTTGAACATCCTTACTTTTTACAATATGAGAAGTATGGGTTAAACCATCAAAATATTCATCAAGCAGTTTTTTATTAGTTTCCTGTTCTTCATCTAAAGTATCATTCATAGACACATGTACAATGCGTATAGCCGCATCATTTATTTTGGCTATTTTAATCAAGCGTTGGACCTCTTTGCCTTTAAAATTGGTTTTATAATCAGTAGGAAAGATTATCTCTGAAATTTTTTTATAGCTTGCCTCTTCAGGAACAGTTAATACCGGGCAATTTTGAACCTTTTCCATAATTAATATAGCGTTGCTGCCATAGATTAACTTTTTATTTCCTGTAGCCCCTTTGGTTCCCATAATAATAATATCAATATCATTGTTCTTAATCAAATACCTTACGGCTTCCAGCAAAGGCCTGAATTCAAATACCATATGAAAGGTATGTTTAGGGTTTCTTGCGGAGGATAGTTTTTCCAAGACCCCACTAAATTCTTTTTGAGCCTTTTGTTCAGCTTCTTCATAAGTCTGTCCTAACATAACTTCTGAGGCGGAACTCTCAATAGTATGTGTATTCAAAACATAAAATTCACATTCTTCATCTTTATATAATTCTACAGCATATTTAATTGCATTCCAAGCATTCTCTGAAAAATCCGTGGGCAATAAAACCTTTTTCTTCATTTTTTATAGCTTTATAATCAACTGAAAATTAATTTTTATTTAAAACAATTACTATGATAATTATCAAGTTAGCAATAATTACTTAAATAAAAAAGCCACTTCAACTTAATACGGCGGCATTAATAAGAAATTACTGATTCCTTTCCTTCTGATAAAATAGGGTTACATAAAATTTCGTGATTACCCATACATACATGGAGGTTGAAAACAATAACAAGATATAAGGAAATAACAATTTAGAAATAATAAAAGAGAGACAAGTACTATACAGTATTCTCTTCAGATTTATAAATATATTATAAATCGTACTAACTATAGATGTTCTTCATCAACTACAGTAGAGTTCTTATAAACTTGTCTCTCCTAATATTAAAGTTACAAAACTTGTTGCTTTTAAAAATATTTTTAACAAAAGTATCACATTTACAAAGTGGATTGGCAATGTGAAAATGATCTGAAATTAGTATTCAATGACAATCTTCCCTATTGATTTTCCAGATTCAAGGATTTGATGGGCTTCTTTAAAGTTTTGAACTGAAAATCCCTTTAGAATTTTTGTCACTGTAGGTTTAATAGCGTCATTATCTAAAAGGCCGGAAACTTCATTAAGGATCAATTGTTGCTTGTTCATATCAGGCGTTTTAAAAGTAGGTCTGGTAAACATTAGTTCCCAACTAAAGGAAACACTTTTATTAAATAGCAGTCCCAGCTTTAATTCTTTAGATGTTCCTACTATACAACCTACTCTACCTTGAGGTTTAATTAGCTGGCACATTTGTTCCCAATACATATCTGTACTCACAAAGTTAAATATGTAATCTACATGGTCAATTCCATTAGCTTTTAAATTATCAATCAAATTTGTGTGATCAACAACTAAATCAGCTCCCAATTTTTTACACCAATCGGCCGATTCCTTCCTGGAGGCAGTGGCTAATATTTTAATATTTGTTCGATTTTTAAGAAGTTGAATAGCCATAGAGCCTACTCCACCAGCACCACTAATCACTAAAGCTACTGCTTTTTCATCTGTATTTTGTGGTGATTTTGACAACATCATTCTGTCAAATATCAACTCCCATGCTGTTAACATGGTCAATGGCACAGATGCAGCTTCTATAAAATTCAGCCTTTCTGGCTTAAACCCTACTATTCGTTCATCAACCAATTGATATTCAGCATTAGACCCAACCCTATTAATATCTCCGGCATAATACACTTCATCACCAGGTTCAAAACAAGTTACATTCTCCCCAATGGCTTCAACTACTCCAGACGCGTCATAACCTAATATGCGGGGAACTTCAAGTTCTTTATCCTTAGCACTTCCGGACCTTATCTTATAATCTACCGGATTTACCGAAACAGCACGAACTTTTACCAAAATATCATGGCCTTGGGGCACTGGTACCGGCATGTAAAATTCAACAAGGCTGTTTTTTTCTATTATGGGTAGTGAGGTTTTAAATCCTATTGCTTTCATGCGTTTATTTTAATAATAGTTTCATTTAAGAGCAACTCTTTTTACAATGATACTTTATCTAATAATTGTGTGAATAAAAGTTTGCAGAAAAATAAAGAGACAAATTATATTTTCTTTATTTCACATCTAGAATTTACAGGAACCTTCCTCGTAAATTGTACTTTAATCCGTTACGAACGAGTTAAGCACAGCTACTCTAACTATATAATTTGTCTCTTCTATCTTAAAGATAGAAAAAAAATTCATTCTAAAAATAACTTTAACAAAACTATCACATTTGAATAGTGATGATGATATTCTGACTCGAAAAGCTTATAAAATTAATGTAGATGATATTTTACTAAAAATAAAGAGACAAAAAACATGTTATTTCACCTGATAGATTTCCCGGAACTTCTCCCGTGGAAAATCGTACTTAACTTTTTAATATAAAAGTTGTACAGTTACTTTAATCACATTATTTGTCTCTCTCATTCTAAAGATACAACAATTATTTTCATCAGAAATAATTTTAACAAAATTATCACACTTGAGGCAAATAATTTCTGTTTAGTTAAATGTGAAATTATAGCTTAAAGCAAAGAGTGGTGAATTCATTATATAGATTTCAAAAGAACTTAAAGGCCCACTAATAAATTCTGAGCTTGTAGCTTGTAATTGTGAATAATATTTATTGAAAGGGTTTTTACGTGCATACACATTGTACACTGAAAATGTCCAATCGCTTTTCCATTTCGCATTTTTGTCAAGACTACTTTTAATTTTCCATGACAGATCCAAACGATGATAAGTGCGAAGGCGGGCATTATTTCGTTCTAAGAAAATAGGTATATCTATTCCCTCGTTATTAAAAAATCCATTTGCTACAGTATAAGGCCGACCACTTTGCATGGTAAAATTAAAACTTAGGGTGTTATATGAATTACTTTCCAAATTTAAAGTGGCATTCAACACATGCGGTATATCAAAATCTGAAGAAAACCACTTATTGTTATTAATCCGATCCCCTAAAGCTTCATTATGAGAACGCATAAAGCTTCTTGACCATGTATAATTAAACCATCCGTTTACTCTGCCGTTAGGCTTCCTGAATGTATATTCCAGACCATAAGCTCTTCCCTGCCCTTGCACTACATCTTGTTCTATAAAATCTTCAAGAAAAAAATCGGCACCAGGTTTATAGGTTAATACGTTACTCATTGTTTTATAATAACCTTCCAAACTCATTTCTATAGCATTATCATTAAAGTTTCTATAGAGTCCTAAGCTATAACTATCTCCGGTTTGAGGTTTAATAAAAGGATCCGAAGTTTTCCATCGGGAAGTTGGTATTGGAGAAGTACTGTTATATATATTATGTAAATACTGATTTAAACGGGCATAGCTGGTTTTTACAGATAAATTTTCAGTTAACATCATTGAAGCTCCAATGCGTGGTTCCAACCCATCATAACTATTTACCTTTTTATTTTCTTCAAAGTCTGCAGTATTTATAATATTTCCCATATCATCATATGTAGCCAATGTGTAAGGCCCTACAAACAAATAATGTGTATACCTTAACCCCGCTGAAATTTCCAGGTCTTTAAGGGGTTTCCAATTTATATTTGCAAAGGGCGACAACTCATAGCTAGTTTCTGCATTTAATGTTACAGGATGAACATTTGTTGAATTCCCGGGATCTAAACTACCCGGAGAAATTTTATAACGTGTAGCTTGTATTCCACCATAATAGTCAAAGGTCTCGCTGACTTTTTTAATCATTTCAGAAGTAATGCTCCAATAATTTATTTCTGAATCAAAAACAATTTCATTACTGCTTTCTGCTTCCGGAAAGATAAGTTCAGGTTTATACTTACTTCCTACCAACACCGTTTTTAAACTGGTCTTACTATTAAAAGTATGCAACCAGTTTAAAGTGCCGTTCATAGTTGAAAACCTATATTGATTTGATGAGGAGTTAATATTCTCAATTTGAGTTATTAAGTCTAACTGATAAAAATCCGTGCTATAAAATCCTGTAAAAGAGACTTGATCATTTTCTGTTGGAAGGTATAAGAGTTTAAAAGTACCATCAGCAAATCTAGCTTTTGTTTTTTTTAATCTTTTGGAAACGACAGGTAATAAAAAGCCTGTAAAACCTCCTCTTATACCAGCTCCTAACATTAGTTTATCTTTTATTATAGGAGTTTCTATGGCCAGTCTGCTGGAAACTAATCCTACCCCGCCGCTTAATTTAAGTTTATCTACATACGGGTTTTTGACTTTTACATCTACCACTGATGCTATTCTGCCTCCGTAACGGGCTGGAATATTAGCTTTATATAAGTCTGTAGATGAAATCATATCCGGAGTAAAAACTGAGAAAAGTCCAAATAAATGAGTTGGATTAAATATAGGGGCATAATCATATAATATTAAATTCTGATCTAAATTACTTCCCCTGATTGAAATTCCATTACTTACTTCCCCTGCATTATTTACACCGGCAAGTAAAGTCATACTTCGAAGTACATCAAACTCTCCAAGAGGTGCGGGAATTTTTTTAAGATCCTGGGACTCTAAGTTTACAACACCCATTTCGGGAGACCTTAAATTATCGTTTGTTTTTTTGGCAGTGATAATAACCTCTGACAATTGTTCTTCATTTTCAACAAGCCCTATCTTTAAAGAATAATCTTTATTTAAGTTAACAGATTCAGTTCTTTCGGTATAATTAATATGAGAGATATGAATCCTGTACTCACCTTCAGGCAGTGTTGTAGTGTAAAAACCATTGCTATCGGTAACCCCTCCACATTCACAAGGTTTTATGAAAATTGTTGCATTTTCTATAGGAGTACCAGTATATAAGTCACTCACCTCAATCGTAACTTCATGTTCACCGGATTGAGCCAATAAACAGAGAGGAGAAGTAAGAAAAAATAATATAAATAAAATATAATTTGCTTTCATAAATACTAATTATTCGATCCATCCAGGAGGCATGATTCCAGTTCTATCTCTTCTTTCTTCACAAGGAACAGTAAAGATTGGACATTCTGAAGTACCGCATGCGACACCATCCATTACACAAACCTCACATCCTTCAAGCTGTATGGGTTGAGATCCTTCAATAGACTCATCCGGAATATTTCCTCGCTCAATAAAAATACTCTCTTTGACAGAAGCTGCAGCTGTGAATCTTCCCAAAACATACTCCTCACTATCATCAGGATTGTATATATTTCCAATTAAAGCTGCCGGAGGAGGGGCATTGAAACTACTATTATTTTGTACGATATCCCGGATTATTTTATAGTAATTATATGCAGAAACCGATAGAGAAATTTGTTGCATTTCAACTAAAATATTTTGTTTCGTATATAAAAGAATATCTGCTGCATGTGCATTGTCTACAGAAAGGCCATCGCTTAATTCATCTGAATATATTTTAATATTTTCCGCTCTACGTATTTGCCAACACTCGGTTTCACATAAATATTCATAATAACTTTTTACATTAGGCTGATATCCATAACTCTCGCAAATTCCGTTTCTGAATATTCCTCCTTCACATTTCATACAAGTCGTAATTTTTTCAAAAGAGCGAAAATTCCAATAATAATAGTTAGGCGTATTTTGAGGGTCATCGAAACTTACTGAAATAACATGCCCCGGAACATATGAGTTCATAAGTTCATTAAAAACAAGCTCAGGGTTGTAATTGGCTTCTATACCTTTAATTGGCACAGGCTCTAATACTATTTCAGGAGATGAAACATACCTTTTGCCATTTGAGAGATTAACTTCCAGAACCCAGGTTTCACCTACAGAGACTGCAAAGTCATCAGGGGGGACATAATAATCGTCTTCAAAATTCAGGATTACTTGTTCATTGGTAGCTGTATTTACAAAAGAAACATTTGCATCGTCTATGAACACATCACTTCCGGTACCACTGCTGAATATTATGGATTGAGATATTACAGCATATGAATTTCCTGCTTCTGTTGACGCAAAACCTTCTATATAAAGAAGGTCACTTATCAAATCATATTCTGGTGTTGCAGGATCAATACATCCTAAAATAAAGACAGAGAATAAAAATAAGAAAGATCTTACTTTTTTGATACTATACATTAAAATGGCTGGTTAGATTTTCTCTTGTAATATACTATTTTTTTCTTAGTATAGAAAAATTGCAAAAAATTACATTCTTTCCGGCACTTCAATGCCTAAAAATCTGAAGGACAAAGCAATTACATCACCCACTTTTTTGGAAAGCTGTACCCTGAATATTTTTTGAATATTATCTTCTACACCCAGAATAGGGATGCTTTGATAAAAAGAATTGAACTCCTTTGTAAGGTCATAGGTGTAATTGGCAATAAATGCCGGACTGTAATTTTCCGCAGCATTCTGAATCACTTCAGGAAACAACTGAACTTGTTTTAATAACTCCTTTTCTTTTTGATGTAATTGATACCCTTCTGCCGAAATTATAGTACTATAATCAAAATCTGCTTTTCTTAAAATAGATTGTATACGGGCATAGGTATATTGAATAAACGGCCCAGTATTTCCTGCAAAATCAACGGACTCTTCGGGGTTAAAAAGTATTCGTTTCTTTGGATCTACTTTTAAGATGTAGTACTTTAAAGCTCCTAAACCTATCATTTTATGGAGTTCTTTTTTTTCAGTTTTGGTATACCCTTCAAGTTTTCCTAATTCTTCGGATATTTCTCTGGCAGTTTGGGTCATTTCCAGCATCAGGTCATCTGCATCAACAACAGTACCTTCCCTACTCTTCATTTTACCGCTAGGTAAATCCACCATTCCGTAACTTAGATGGTAAAGATTATCTGCCCAGTCGTACCCTAGTTTTTTAAGAATAAGAAACAATACTTTAAAATGATAATCCTGCTCATTTCCTACCGTGTATACCATACCACCAACATCCGGATGGTCTTTTACCCGTTGAATAGCTGTTCCGATATCCTGCGTCATATATACTGCTGTACCATCAGAACGCAATACAATTTTTTCGTCTAAACCTTCATCTGTAAGGTCGCACCAGACGCTGCCATCATCCTTTTGAATAAAAACTCCTCTTTTAAGGCCTTCAGCAACCACATCTTTACCCAATAAGTAAGTATTGCTTTCATAATACAGGTAATCAAAATCTACTCCCAGGTTTTTATAAGTTGTTTCAAAACCGTCATACACCCATTGGTTCATTGTTTTCCAGAGTGAAACAACTTCTTCGTCCCCTGCTTCCCATTTACGGAGCATTTCCTGGGCTTCAAGTAAAATAGGAGCAGATTGTTCTGCTTCTTTTTTTTCAATACCCTCTGCAACAAGTGTTTCAATTTCTGACTTGTATGTTTTATCAAACTTTACATAGTAATTACCAACCAGTTTATCTCCTTTTATCCCTGCTAACTCCGGTGTTTCACCCTTACCAAATTTTTGATAGGCCACCATAGATTTACATATATGGATCCCCCGGTCATTTATAATCTGGGTTTTATATACTTTTCTACCTGCTGCTTTTAAAATTTCTGATACTGAATATCCTAAAAGATTATTTCTGATGTGGCCCAAATGCAAGGGTTTGTTTGTATTTGGCGAAGAATATTCCACCATTATGGCTTTACTTTTAGGATCTGGGGTTAATAAGCCATAACTTTCGTCTGATTTTATGCTGTTGAAGAAATTAATGTAAAAAGAATCATCAATCACTAAATTAAGAAATCCTTTAATTACATTAAAACGGTTTATTTCTTCAACATTTTCAACCAAATAATCGCCGATTTGTTCCCCGATTACCTGCGGATTTCCTTTTATTACTTTAAGCAAGGGAAAAATCACTACAGTAATATCACCTTCAAAATCTTTTCGGGTAGGTTGAAATTCTACCGATTCTAATTTTATATGAAATATACTGTTTACTGCTTCTTTGACTTTTGTGGTTAGAACACCCTGAATATCCATTAATTCAAAAATTTTAGGTGCAAAGATAACTATTATGATTTAAGTTTTTAAGCTTTGGTTAACGGTAAAAAACTATATAAAATGGTATCTTTATAGATAACCGTTAATTAATAAAAACACTTAGTAAGTATATGCTTGTAAACGTATCATATAAAAATGAAGGATTATATAAAAAAATAGATAGTAAAGTCGGGAAATCGTATGCTTTGAAAGAAAGAATACAGATGGGCCGAATTGGCTCTCCGAAATTGATTATTACATCTTCCAGCATTCAAATTTATAATTTGCTCATACTGGATAATAACCTTGATAGTTGTAATATAGAATTACGGCCCAAAGGCATTATAGTCCGGTTCCGATCTTTGTTGGAAACATTTGCATTAATTATTCCATACTATAAACTGGCGCTACAAAGTCGTGGCCAGGAATACTCGATTCATATAGATAATTATTATATAAAAGTAGCTGCTAAAACTAAGGAAGCACATGATTTTATGAAGAAAATCGTAAAAAACAAAACAGATGCATCTCCAATAATTGTGGATAATTTATAATTTTAAACTTTTCCAAAGTTTAAAAACTTCGGAAAAGTTAGATAAATTATTTTTCAGTGGTGGCAATATGTAATCCACACTCACGGTTTTCAAGGACCTTGGTTGGATCAAAATATTTGAATTCGTTTTCGAGATTGTGTTCTTCCAGGTACACATCCAGTTCTTTATCGGACCAGTTAAAGAAAGGGCTCACTTTTAACACTCCATCTGTTCCCTGGGAAACTATATCCAAGGAATCCCGAAATGCAGTTTGTCCTTTTCTGAGATTTGTAAACCATACATCCGGCCGGTGCTCTTTCATGGCCCTCCTGAAAGGTTCTAACTTTACCTGTTCGGTAAATACTTCATGCAGCGGAGAATCTACATCCGGAATACCCATAACCACATCTCTGTGAGATGCTGTTTGCTTAGGTACATACAAATGGATATTTAATTTAAGATCCTTTATCAACTTTTCAGCATGTCTGTATGTTTGCGGGGTATTATACCCGGTATCACACCAAATTATAGGAATATTTTTATCGGCACTTACACAAGCATGAATAATTGCTACTTCGTAAGGACGAAAGTTAGTTGTTAAAACCGGCTTTTTTGCCTGGTCTAATGCCCATTTAACAATTTCTGCCGGAGATTTTCCGCTTAATTCCTTATTTACTTCCTGTATGTTCATTCTTTTAATCTTTTATTATTTTATTCCAGGCTCTCTCATGGAAATAATAGAGGATCATTTTTGAAACTATTTCAATACTTCCAATACCTAATGCAATCTTCATGTTGCCAGTAAGTATGTATGATATTATCATTGTATCCAGTGTTCCAACAATTCGCCATGATATGGTTTTAAATAAAGAAACTTTGTGGCTGTTTCTTTTAATTTTAGTGTTTCCTGACCTGAATAAATCAACTATCATATAATAGATATAAATAAATCCGGAAACAAATATACTAATAGTCTATCGAATTAGTAGACTTTTTAAGAAAATTTTTTAACATAGGTCTGCCAGGGTAGTATTTTCCAGGACTTTTAAGGTACTATCCCTTACTTCTATCATGACCCTACTTAAAGAACATTCTTCTTCACTTATGCAATCATCACATTTTTCATAAAAATTTAGGCTTACGCAAGGTAACATAGCTATAGGCCCTTCGAGGATACGCATAAGAGCAGCTACAGTAATATCTTCAGGCTTTTTTAAAAGGTAATAACCTCCACCTTTTCCTTTTTTGGAACCCAAAAAACCGGAATTTTTAAGCTGGAGTAAGATAATCTCCAGGAATTTCTTTGAAATATTCTCATCTTTTGCAATTTGCGCAATTAAAACTGGTTGTTTTCCGCAGTCTTTTTTTGCGATATATGTAAGTGCCTTAAGTCCGTACTTTGTTTTCTTTGATAACATACTTCGAAGATACTATTTTTTAGGTAAAAAAACTTCAGCCATCATACAACGTGCACTTCCTCCGCCACAAGTCTCAAGGGTATCTAAAGGACTGTGTATAATTTCGGAATATTTACTTATGGACTGCAATTGTTTTTCAGTTAGCATATTATAGGCAGAGGTACTCATAACGAGGTATTTTTTTTTGTCAGTTCCCTGTACCTTCAACATATTACCTGCAAAACCTGCAAGTTGTTCCTGTGTTATGGTTATAATCTCCTTACCATTATCTTTTAAATGCTGTGCAACATTTTTCCGTTCTTTCTTATCATCTATGGAGTTTAAACAAATAATAGCAAAATCATCTCCAATACTCATCATTACATTGGTATGATAAATAGATTTTCTTTTTCCTTCTACGGTCTGGTATGCAGTAAAAATAACCGGAGTATACTCAAAATCTTCACAGAATTCTATAAATAAATCTTCATCTGCACGTGGAGATAGTGCACAATAAGCCTTCCTGTTTACTCTATCCAGCACTAAACTTCCAGTGCCTTCTAAAAAAATCCCTTCATCTTCAGCAGAGGTGTAATCAACTATATCATTAATTTCAAATCCGTTTTCTTCTATAATATCCAAAATAACTTCCCTACGTTCCCTACGTCTGTTTTCTGCAAACATGGGATACAATGCTATTGTTCCATTTTCATGAAAAGATATCCAGTTATTAGGAAAAACCGCGTCTGGTGTGTCTGACTCTTCGGTATCCTGAAAAACAATCACATTCACTCCTACTTCTTTCAGTTTTTCTACCAGGCCATCAAATTCCCGTTGTGCTTTTACATTAACCGTTTCGGGTGTTAAGTCATCTATTTTTTGCTGGTAATAGTTATTAACGGCGGTTTGTTCGTTCATCCTGAATCCAGCAGGACGAACCATAAGTATGGTATTTGTAGTTTGACTCATTCATATTATTTAACTGCAAAATTACTGAATTTTAATGCGTTTTCTAAATATTTACTTAGATACATTATTTTGCTAATACAGTTAATTTACAAGCAATTTCTTCTGTACCTTGATTCAACTTTATACATATATCATGAAAAAATCTATAATGAAAAAACCTCCTCAGTTTACCAGTCGTTTAAGGTATAATATTGTTATGGTGCCTGAAATTATTGATACCTGCTCAGGGATTCGTGTTTTTGGCCAGCTTTTGAAGTCATTTTTATTCAGTACAGATGTGGCCATCATACGGAATACAAATGCCAATGCTGTTATTGCAGTATATCCTTTTACACCACAACCTTTGATATCACACGCGCTTATTCTTGCAGCAGACAAACCCATTTTTTGTGGCGTGGGGGGCGGAATCACAACCGGGGTAAGGTCTCTAGAACTTGCCCGTGATGCAGAATTTCAGGGTGCCATAGGCGTGGTATTAAACAAGCCAGCCCCCAATGAATTAATTATGAGATTAAAAGAAAAAATTGATGTCCCGGTGGTCATCACTTTAGCCTCAAAAAAAGAGGATATAAAAGGGAGAATAAAAGCCGGAATTGATATTTTTAATGTTTCAGGGGCAGATAAGACTACTGATATCATTAAACAAATAAGAGACATTGATAGTGATATTGCTATTATTGCAACAGGTGGTAAAAATGATGAGAGTATCGCTTCAGCAATAGAAGCCGGAGCAAATGCTATATCTTACACCCCTCCTGCCAGTGCAGAAATATTTAAAGAAATTATGAAAAAGTACAGAAATGGTTAAAGATAATCGTTAGGAAACTGTTATAAAGCCAAACTATTTTGCTGGTGAAGACATACTTCGTCGAAAAAATTAAATTTATCTTGTCTAATCCACAATTTTCCTTATTTTTATAATCCAAATCTTTACCATTTAAACCTTAGGCAATGAAATTAATACCTATTAAAAAGCTCATCTTACTGGTGGTAGGGTGTTCTCTAATCAGCTTCATATTTAATCCCTTTGATAAAGAAGCAGACTTCGTCGGACAATATACTATACAAACTTACCCAATTGAAGATGGGATAAAACGCGAAGTCGTATTATCATCTAACTCAGAAGGTTATCAACAAACATTTTTTGACGGGTGTTCGCAATCGGATATGAAATTTAGTTGGCGTTTTGAGGCGGGTAAATTAACATTTTATGGTGCAGAAACGCGTTTGCGCTCCTCTTGTGATGAAAAGTGGCCTGTATGGGACAATGAAAATATTGGTCTGTCGGATCCTTTTGAATACAAAATTATTGATGATAAAACTTTGCTTTTAGTAAGTGAGCATGATAGCGAGTACAAAGAATTGTGGATAAAGACAAAGTAGTTTTAGAGATAAAAGCACTCTGAAATTAAAGTTATTTATGAATCTAACTACAACCAATATATAAAACAACTACCTAAATAAGCCTCCAACACATGGGGGCTTTATTTTTTGGTGTGAACCTTAAAAGTTGAATTAATTATTAACTTTCTTTTTGTCTAAAGTTGGAATTATTTAAGAAATCATAAGACCTTTCTTTTACTTTTTAGCTGGAAATGTTAGGAAAAAAGTCCGGGTCCAGAAGTTGAAAAAAAAACTTACTAAAAAGAAAATTCCTGAATCCTCCTTAAACCGGGATTTTTAGAGTAAATCTCTTATAAATTAAAAGACATAACGTTTGATCTTCCTATCTCATGAGGCTTAAATTTAATTTTTCAGTGGCTCCACTCCCATTAAATTACCGTACCTATGATAATTTATAGAACGATTTTGTTCGTTAATATAATTTAGGAACTCTATCCTGCCGTTTTCAGAAGGTTTTCTACCATATACATGAATTGCCATATTATGGCATAATCTTAGAAAATCATCATCCAATGTATTATAATTCAAAGCCCGTACCGTAACTTTATGATTAAGCCTGGGTTCTAATTCCTTAAAATTATTTAGAATTTTCACTTTTAAACTTGTGTGATGTACTTCTTTAAGAGCATAAGCTTCTACGGTAGCCTCTATTACTTTTGCTATTTTTAACACTAAATTAATATCCTGCTTCGGTGTGTTTTCGTCTATGAGTAACAGTATTGTTTTTCTTTTTAGATATACATTAATGTTATGTTGGCCTCTTAGTTTCACATAATCAATTTGTTTGCTAAAATGAATATCATCCCAGTACTGGTAATTTTCCTTTTGCACGTTTTCTTTAGTATCTATAAACTGAAGTACATAGTTCGGCCCACCTGCCTTTCTGCCCATCCCAAAACACGAAGCTTTCATACCTCCAAAAGGTTGACGTTGCACAATAGCCCCTGTAGTACTTCTGTTTACATATAAATTACCTGCACGAAGATGTTCCTTCCAGTAATCAATTTCATTCTGGTCTAAAGATTCGAGTCCGCTGGTAAGTCCGTATTCAACTCCATTGGCAATATTCACAGCATCTTTAATATCTTCAGCTTTCAACACAGAAAGTATCGGGCCGAATAATTCGTTATTATATTCATAATCATTGGTGGTTATTCCCCATTTTACACCGGGAGTGAGCATAAAATCTCCTTCCAAAACTGGTTCGACGAGCCATTGTTCTTTTGAAGTGTTTTCTATAGACTCTTTTAGTTTTTCTGATACGGGTACTGCTAATGGCCCTACTTCTGTTTCAAAATCCCATGGACTTCCAACGATCCTACTTTTTACGGCATCTGTAAACAACTCTTTAAAATGTTCATTTTCAAAAATTTCTTTTTCGAGAATTAGCAAAGAGGTAGCCGAACATTTTTGTCCGGTGTTACCGAATGCAGAGTTGACAACATTTTTAATCGCTTGTTCCCTGTCGGATAAACTGGTAACAATCGTTGAATTTTTTCCCCCGGTTTCGGCAAACAGCTTTAATCTTGGATTACGGTTCAATAAAAATTTTGCCGTTTCGGTACCCCCTGTAAGTATAACTGCTTCAAAAACGTTTCCTTCTGAAAGAAATTCATCCAACACAGACTCTTCGGTTGGTAAAAAGTAAAGTGCATCCTTGGGAATTCCGGCTTCCCAGAGACATTTACACATAATATATGCTGTGGCAGCCGCATTTTGAGAGGGCTTCAGGATTACCCGTTTCCCTGCTATTAAAGAAGCTAACACCCCTCCACATGGAATTGCTACAGGGAAATTCCATGGTGATAAGACCAAATTGATTCCTCCGGGTTCCGGTTCAACTCCTTCTTTTAATAACTCTTCTAATGAATGTGCGTAATAGTTAGCAAAATCAACCGCTTCAGAAACTTCAACATCAACTTCCGTAATCACTTTACCTAATTCGGCTACGGCCACACCTATAAGGTCTCCACGATTTTTTTGGATTTCAATGGCTACATTTCTAAGTATATCAATACGCTCAATGTCTGTTAATTCATACCAGGAGGAACTACTGTTTATAGCCTCTTTATAATCATTTGCATTTGCTAGTTCATATTTCCAGGGTAAAGTACCGCTCCATCCAATTTGGTCAATAGTTTCACGCTTTTTCTTTTTTATAGCTCCTGTCACAGGAACTGTTTTCCCTAAGGCCTGGGTAGGTTTCATCCATCTCTTTTTCACCTCCCGGATCCAATCCCGGTTTGCTTTTAGTACCCAATCGGTATTAGGCACATTATGAAATTCCGAACCTTGTTTTGTGTAAATTTCGCTACTGCGGTCTTGAGTTCTATTAGATTCTGACGAAACGCTATCAATTAATCCAACAGAATCTAAAAATTGTTGTTTTAATTCTTCCCATTTTTGTGTCTCTATTTTTAAATTGATACTTTCTTTCAGGAAATTCCCTTCAGCTGTACCCTCATCCAATCGCCTTACCAAATAAGCAATTGCATTTGTATAATTTTCAACATGCACTATAGGTGTATATAACAATACATTCATATTATGGGCCAGCAATTCATTTACCATTGCATTTGCCATTCCTTCTAACATTTCAAAATCTACATAGGGTGCAAGGTTATACTCTTTTACATACGTTAGTGCAAAGGCCAGATCAAAAACGTTATGAGAGGCTATTCCTAAATTTACCGCTTTGCAGGATTCTTCATTCAGCAGTTCCAAAAGTAGTTTTTTAAAATTAGCATCGGATTCTACTTTCTTATTGTAGGTAACCAATGGCCAATCTTCAAGAGAGGACTCTGTCATCTCCATTTCCATATTAGCTCCTTTCACTATCCTGATTTTAATGGGGGCTCCTCCATTCTTTACACGCTCCATGGCCCATTCCTGTAGTTTCAGCAAAAACTTATAAGAATCAGGCAAGTATGCCTGTAAAACTATACCCGCCCTTAGTTTCTTATATTTTGGCAAGGAAAGTGTATTGATAAAAGCATCAACAGTAAGTGACATATCCCGATATTCTTCCATATCAAGATTAATAAATTTAGCCACTCCTGTTTTCTTTTTCACGCTCAATACTTCATCATAAAGGACTGAAAGCCTTTTAACCAGGTTTTCTACAGTAGAATCATAGGCAAAGGCATTGATATGGGAATAAATAGTAGATATTTTAATGGAAATATAATCTATGTTATCCTGATTGATTAAATGTTTATAATCTTCAATACGTTCATCCCCTTCGTCATTTCCTACAAGCATTTCGCCTATAAGGTTCACATTAAGCTGAACACCTTCATCTTTTCTTTTTTTATACCAATCGGCAAACTTTGAGTCTCCAACATAAAAAACAATTGAGTTGGTAACACTTTTTATTTGAGATAATAATGTAGGGATACTTATAGAGGGTACTTTACTTCCAATGGATTTATAAATATTTATTAATATCTTTTCATACCACTTAAAAAGCCCTTTGTAATTCTCGGGCTTTTTTAAAAGTTTGGAAATGTATTTGGATACTTTTTTATAGTCTGACGACCGAAATGCAACGTCCATTAACCGGATCAGGAATATTTTAGATTTCGGTGCATTAACAATAGGACCAATACGTTCTACAAAAATGTTGTCTTTAGCCGTTGACACTCCTTTTTGAAGTCCCCTGGCTAATTCAAGTGTTTTATTTAAGTGCTCTTCAGTAACTTTTCTCTTCATATAATTATAAGTCCATTTAATTTATTCTAAGAAGCTGAATTAATGGAACTAAAACTCAGATCTTCCCTTTAAGGGCTTTTTTAAATACTTCCCAAGAGGGATAAATAAATATATTTTAATATTAATTGTCTTACAAATACTTAACAAACATTAACTTTTAAGATGATAAGTTTTCAATAAAACTAATGAAAGTACTAGTTAATACTATTTATAAGTTTAAATTATTCCGAATAAATTTTTTCTAAACTCTAATGAGTGGCATTGTACTACAACGTAGCAAACCCCCTTGTTTACCAATCTCTGTAAAAGAGACTTCTTCTACCCGAATTCCCTGTTGCCTTAACCAATCGTTTAATCTTTTAAAATGCTTGTCTGAGATTACTACCTGAGGAGAAATAGAAAATATATTACTGAACATCTGATACATTTCTTCCTTGGTAATTTCAAAAATATTCTGCTTTCCATAATAATTTACCAACCACAGATACTCTTTTTCATGCAGAAAACCATCTTTACAAATGATAGCTTTATTTTCCCCTACAGGCTGAAAACAACAGTCCAGATGTAAGGCATTTTCATGTGCATTGGTATTGGATTTTACCAGCTCAAAAGATTTTACTTTTTTATCGGGGAATAATTTTTGGATTGCTTCTACGGCATGAATATTCGTCCTGGCTGTTATATAATGTGAGTAATCTGCACCTGTATAGCAACCAATAAAAATAAAATCATTATTCAATATAACATCACCACCTTCTACATGGGCACCTGTGGGCAAATTAATTACTTGTTTGGGGTCAATTTGGTTAATCAAATAATTTATTGCGTTGATTTCCTGATCTCTGCGCGGTAATATATTAGATTTTATAAATTTATCCTCTATGACAAAAGCAATATCCCTTGCAAAAATCTGATTGCAATTTTCAATGACTTCCGGACGGTAAACATCTACTCCGTACTTTTTAAAAATTTTTACAAGAGCATCCATTTCAACAACCATATCCACTTCTTCAGGATAAGTCCCTGCTAATATATGCTCCCGGGATTTAGGGTCATATGCATCATCGGGATCCGGTATTGGACCATTGCTTTTTGCCGTACCCAAAAGCACTGCCTTTAAAGGTGAAGTTTCATCATTCACATTTAATTCTGGCATATACTATTTTCTATTTTTAACATAGGAGTAAAAGTACAAATAGAAAAAATAAAAATAAAGAAGTTTGTTATAATATTAGCTTTTAAGTATATGGATTGTTAAATTTTTTAAGACCCTTTTAATACACAAAAAAACCTGTATCGGGAATTGCCGATACAGGTTTGAATTAAGATTATTATATAAGTTTACCTATAATCAATATCTTTAAAAGGCCTGTAGGTTTCACCTGTATATACTTGTCTGGGTCTGCCAATAGGCTCTTTACGTAACCGCATTTCCCTCCATTGGGCTATCCAGCCTGGTAAACGTCCCATTGCAAACATAACTGTAAACATTTGGGTAGGTATTCCTAATGCCCTGTATATAATACCTGAATAAAAATCTACATTTGGGTATAATTTTCTGCTTACGAAATAATCATCTTCAAGTGCTTCTTTTTCTAAACCTTTGGCTATTTCCAATATAGGATCAACAATACCAAGATCTGCCAGAACTTCATCTGCAGCTTTTTTAATGATTTTTGCCCGAGGGTCAAAGTTTTTATAAACCCTATGTCCAAAGCCCATCAATCTAAATGGGTCATCTTTATCTTTGGCTTTGGCCATATATTTTTTAGTATCCCCTCCATCTTCTTTAATGGCTTCGAGCATTTCTATTACTGCCTGATTGGCACCACCATGGAGTGGGCCCCATAAAGCCGAAACACCAGCAGAAAGTGAAGCAAATAATCCGGCATGGGAAGAGCCTACCATCCTTACTGTTGAGGTAGAACAATTTTGTTCGTGATCGGCATGTAAAATTAACAATTGATCCAAAGCTTTAACCACAATAGGATTCATTTTATAATCCTCATTTGGTTTTTTAAACATCATTTTTAAAATATTCTCAACATATCCTAAAGAGCTATCCCCATAATCGTATGGTTTTGATTTTATTTTACGTAATGTCCATGCAGCTAATACAGGAAATTTACCCATAATAGTTACAATGGCATTATACATATCTTCTTCAGAGTCAACATCAACACAATGAGGATTAAAGGCAGTCAACGCACTGGTAAGTGAGGACAGTACTCCCATTGGATGGGCGGATCTCGGAAAGCTATCTACAATTTTTTTAACATCTTCATCTACTTCAGAATGTTCTCTTATATCCTTATGAAATTTTTCCAGCTTTTCTTTAGTTGGAAGTTCTCCAAAAATCAAGAGGTATGCAACTTCTAAAAAATCTGCCTTTTCAGCAAGCTCTTCTATGGCATATCCCCTGTACCTTAAAATACCTTTTTCCCCATCTAAAAAAGTAATTGCACTTTCGCAGGAACCGGTATTTCCATACCCTTCGTCGAACGTGATGCAACCCGTGTCACTGCGCAACCTGCGGCAATCAATCGCTTT
>CALGUD010000095.1 GCA_937901915.1 uncultured Flavobacteriaceae bacterium | reverse complement strand
TCTATTATTCGAATGGCGGTGAGTTAAACCTTGATACTAATAAAGTAACTCCTAATGGGGGACTTGAAGAGTATCATGCATCAATCATGGGAATGAAACCTAACCTGTTGCCCGAAACTTCACTTGCGGAACAGGTGAAGGCGGTTACCAGTGCCAATACAGGAGTAGATACTATGACATACGCACACGTGAGAAACTGGATGGAATGCGTTCGGAGCAGAAAGCAGCCCAACGCTCCCGTAAAAGCCGGATATGATCATTCTGTGGCTAATATCATGACCACTGCAGCTTTAAGAACCGGTAAATTTGTAACCTTCGATGAAGAAAGGCAAGAAGTGTTGGCCGGAGGTGAGGTATTCAAATATTAACCCACTAATTGCAATTGTTGGACTCATAAATAGAAATTCAAAATCAAAACATTCATTTTTAATCTCATTATATCTCATGAAGCTTACTCAAATAAATCTTTTCAATTGTATTGCACTTTTTTCTTTCGTATTAATCTTCTCATCCTGTGCTCAAAACAAAAAAACATCGGATGAGCAAGACGAATGGACAGAACTTTTTAACGGAAAAGACCTCACAGGTTGGAAAAAAGTGAATGGAACAGCCCCATATGAGGTTGTAGACGGCGCAATTGTCGGGGCAACCGTAATGGGTTCTCCGAATAGTTTTCTTGCCACTGAGAAGGAATACGGCGATTTTATCCTCGAGTTTGAGTTTATGTTAAATAATGATATCAACAGCGGTGTACAGTTCAGAAGTATCGCAGAACCAACCATTAAAGAAGGCCGGGTACACGGCTACCAGTTTGAAATGGATCCATCGGACAGAAAGTGGACCGGGGGAATTTACGATGAACATAGAAGAAACTGGCTTTATCCGCTTTCGCTGAACCCTGAAGCACAAACGGCTTTTAAAAAGGGAGAATGGAACAAAGCAAGGATATCGTGTATAGGTAATAACATAAAAACCTGGGTAAACGATGTTCCGGTTGCCAGTTTAACAGACGATATGACACCTAAGGGAATTATTGCCCTCCAGGTGCATTCTATCGGGGAAGAAAAAGATGCAGGGAAAGAGATTAAATGGAGAAATATCAGGATTAAAACGAAAGATTTAAGTGAGGATAAAAAACATGATGCTTTTGTTGTTAACCTTATTCCAAATACCCTTACTGAACAAGAAGAAGAACAAGGGTGGAAACTCTTGTGGGATGGAAAAACTGCAACAGGCTGGAGAGGGGCTCACAAAGATACATTTCCTGAAACCGGTTGGAAAATAGAAAACGGGGAATTGACCGTCCTCGAATCCGACGGAGGTGAATCATTAAACGGGGGTGATATTGTTACCAATGATGAATTTAGTGCTTTTGACCTGCAGGTGCAGTTCAAGCTCTCAGAAGGCGCCAATAGTGGAATCAAATACTTTGTAACGGAGAATGAAGGTGTAAAAAATGCATCTGCCATAGGGTTGGAATACCAGCTGTTGGATGATGAAAAACATCCGGACGCTAAACAAGGTAGGGATGGAAACCGGACTTTAGCCTCTTTGTATGATCTTATAACTGCACAAAAAGAAGCCCGCTTTGTAAGGCCTGTCGGAGAATGGAACCTTGCCCGGTTGATCGTAAAGCCAGACAGTATTGTTGAACATTGGCTGAACGGCGTAAAAGTACTGGAATACAAACGAGGATCGCAGGACTTTAAAGACCTCGTAGCTATCAGCAAATATAAAGATTGGGAAAATTTTGGTGAAGCTCCGAAAGGACATATCCTTTTACAGGATCATGGGAATGAGGTTTCTTTCAGAAGTATTAAGATTAAGGATTTGGAATGATGTCGGATGTCGGATGTCAGATGACGGGTGATGTACGTATGATGTAAAATACCCGTCAACCACTTCTCTACCCTTCCGTCTTCTGCCTTTGGCAGAAGCCACCTTCCCTAATCAAGGGAAGGAGCTTTTGTACGAATTAGACGTCTGGGAATAGAGTTGACCGTTTTACTTCAATTAGCCAACTATTAAACGATTACACGATTCAACGGTTACACGATTAACCAAATCCCAAACTTCAATCAAATTAACAGCCTTCGGTAAATAAATTTTAAAACAACCTCCCTTGAATGTTTTTGTAATAATGAACTCCAGGTTCTATGTTTCCCAATCGCAGTTTATTGACCAACAAATGCGCTTGTCGCGTGGGTTCAGGGAGCCGGTAGGTTGTAAGGCTGTTTAAAGTGAGTTCCATAGCATTTTCAAAGCTTAAAAGGTTACCGGGGGATACAATTACCGGTTTTACCTTGTTTTTAGTACGTAACATGATACCGATACGCTCCTCCCCGTCCGTTAAGGACGTGTAGCTCCCTTTCTCCGGTTCAGGTTCTTTATACTTGCCGGTCAACACCTTTTTTGCACAACCAAGTGTAGGCCATTTGGTAACGAGTCCGAAGTGAGCTGCAATACCCATTCGCCTCGGGTGCGCAATACCATGTCCGTCCAACATCAGTACATCAGGTTTTTTGTCCAGTTGCTCCCAGGCTTCCAGTAAAGCCGGAATTTCCCGGAAAGACAGTAAACCCGGAATATATGGAAAAGTAGATTTACTAATCACTGCTGAATGAGCATAGAACTCCAAAGATGGGTACCGTAGCACTACAATACCAGCATATACAATTTCAGAAAATTTGTTAAAGGAAATATCCGCACCGCCAATAAACTCCACTTTTTTAGGTAAAGGTTGCAGAATTATCTCACTACGCAACTTCCGTTGCAATGCTATGGCTTCTGTCGGCGTAAGGTTCCAGGGATGAAGTGATTTTTCCAATTTACTTTTATAATTATTATGACTTATTCAAAGTTCTGAATTTATGATGGCAAAATAAAAGTACGATGTACGATTTTTTGGTAAAGTAAATTCTAAAATCAAAATATCAGTTACACGATTAAACGATTCAACAATCTCAAACTACAACTCAATTAACCATTAACAATATTCGTGAATTAGTGGCGAAAAAAATCCAACTAACAAATTACAAGTTGCAAATCAATAACTTAACTACTAAGTTTCTTATATCTATACTTCCTTCTCATCAATATTAACCTGAATCTCAAATTATCAAAAATTAACCCGGTAAGTAATATAAGTGCTGCCAATAATAATACGTTAAATCCAATTTTAGTGTACAGAAACCCGCCTGCCAATCCTCCAAAAAAGAAAAAGAATATGATGTACAGCCTCAGTTTTATGGTGGATTTGATTTTTTTCTGATAAGGATGTTTATTGGGAAATAGCAATTGAGATAATTCAATTCCCAAATCAGTAAAAAGCCCTGTAAGATGGGTTGTGCGTACTACTGCATTCGAGATTTTGGTAACAAAAGAGTTTTGTACCCCCATAGCAAAAAGTAAAAGGCAGGCTATTATATCTGGTGATTCCAACAAAGAAAAACCGGTTAGTACAGCCACCAGGATGAGAATAGCAGATTCCAGCAATGTTGGTAAAACAAAAATGTTCAACTTTCTGTTTTTAGAGATCAATTCAATAAGTAAACCCGAAATAAAGGATCCGAACAAAAACGAAAATATATAGAGAAAATATACAGTACCCCTCCAAAGTTCAAGTTCTGCCACATCATTTATAAAAAGAGCAAAATGTCCGGTAACATTTGTAGTAAGTTGCTGAATAGCCAAAAACCCGGTCACGTTCACAATCCCTGCCACAAAAGAAAGAACGGTGGCTATTCGTAAATTGTGGTTTAATGTCCTGCTCTTACCTTGATGTCTGAACATGTTGAATGGTTTTGTTTAAACTACGCATAATCATTATTAAATGTAATGAATTTAAACAAAAAAAGCCCTGTGATTTCTCCAGAGCTTTGTAATTAATACTATTTACTTTTTTATTTTATCATTCACAATTTTGGCCCACTTTTCAGCAAGCTGGAGCTCTCCGCCCAATTGTAAATTTTCATCGGAATTGTAAAACTCAAGGATAATATCGGGACGATTTTTGGCTTTTGGCGAAATGCATAATTCGAGCTTGTCCGTTACCTGGTAACTTTCATTTTTGTTACGCACTGTACGGCTGGTATTTATAAACCTACAGTTTTGCATATCTTTCAGATATACCTGTTCTGATATTTCCTTTTCCTTTAGCCGTTTAAAGAAAAAAAGAAAATCAGTGTTTTCATCCAAACCAATTACCAGGTCCGAACCTAGGTCATACTGGGTTATTTTACTTTCTTTTTGTGCTGCAAGCCCCGAAAGTGAATGCAAAAGTTTATTTTTTCGTTTTTTTATACTGTTGCCTATTAAAATAAAAGGCAAAATACAGATGGCTATCACAATAGCACCTATTATTAGTGTTCCTGAATCCATTTTAAAAATAATTTTGTTAATTAAATAAGTGACAGGTTTTGTTGAAACAATACCTGAAAAACACCTCACCCAAAACTGCCAAGCAGTTTTGACCTCTCCGGAAGGAGAGGTAGAAGTGGAACCTAAGACAGAGCCTCGGGTGATTCTAATGAAATGGATTACCAGAAATAATGGAAGGGAAAAATGAGGTCGGATTTTCTATCTCTAATAAGAAGATTCGCAGAAAAAGTAATGTATTGTTTAAATGTAACAGCAAATAATTGCTTCGAACATTTTAACAACAATGCATAACCAGAGGATGAATTTTTAAAAGAAAAAGATGAAGGGGTATTAAAAGGGCCTGTTAGAATTTCGGCCTGTAAAGCATAAGCATTAAAACTAACAGGTATTGCTATGTACTGTTTGTTTTCATCTGTATCATTACTGTTTAAATGTAGTGAAGTTGAATTTAATGAATGTGATGGAGGATCACTGGTTGGTATACCATCTGCAAGAAAGCAAAATATGGTTATGAATGCAATTCCAAAAAATTTAACTGCTTTTTTCATGATGCGAAGCTATACTAAACTGGGAGTAGTACCTAATGTTTCATATACTTTTTCAATACCCGCTTTTGAATCTGACAAGACTATAAGTTTGTCATTTGCTTCAATAATGGTAGAACCATTTGGGGTAAGATATTTTTCGTCTCGTTTTATCATGGCAATGATAGCTGTTTTGGGAAAACCAATGGACACAATTTTTTTACCCACCACAAAAGAATCAGGTAATATAGGAATCTCTTCCATCTCAGCTTTGGGGTGCTCGGACAGGAAGGCGTCGGTTGGCGCAAGGGGTTTGACCTTCATGGGAAGTGACACATGCAGCCATTTTGCAACGACCGAAAGTGAAGTTCCCTGTATTAATACAGATGTAACCGATACAAAAAATACGATATTAAAAATCATTTCTGCTTTTTCAATGCCGGCAAGTAATGGATACGTAGCAAAAACTATGGGTACAGCTCCCCGCAATCCTACCCAGGAAATATATAATCGCCTTCTTGCTTTCATTTTAAATGGCAGCAAGCTTAGAAGTACGCTCAAAGGCCTGGCAACCACAATTAAAAACAAAGAAATTAGTAAACCCACTCCGATAATGGGAACAATTTGAGATGGAAAAACAAGTAACCCCAATGTTAGAAATAGAACAATCTGCATAAGCCATGCCAATCCGTCAAACATCCTCATGATGGCTTTTTTATGGATCAGATCCTGATTTCCTAAATATACCGCGCAAATATAAATAGCAAGGAATCCGTTGCCTTCTAAAGAAGATGTAACAGAAAATGTGATAAACATAAGGGCAATAACCAAAACAGGGTACAATCCTTCAAAATCGAGTTGTATTTTATTGATCAGAAATTTACTTAATCTGCCAAATACAAATCCTGCCAATCCCCCTAGCAGCATTTGCTGAAGAAATAATGGGATAACTGAATAAATACTCAAGTCCTGATTCACTACCAAGGAAAGAAAAGCTATAGTAAGTACATACGCCATCGGGTCATTACTTCCGCTTTCAAGCTCCAGGGTAGGCCTTAAATTTGCTTTGAGCGCAAGGTTTTTTGATCTTAGAATTGAAAATACGGCGGCGGCATCTGTTGAAGAAACAATAGAACCCAGTAACATGCTTTCATAAATAGTAAAATCGGTGATAAGCCAAACAAAGGTACCCAGTGAAAGGGCGGTGAACAAAACTCCGAAAGTAGAAAGTGACACCCCTTTCCATAAAATGGGTTTTACAGATTTCCAGTTGGTATCGAGTCCACCTGAAAAAAGGATAAAGTTCAATGAAACAATTCCTATAAATTGCGCATAAAGAGGGTCATTAAAATTAATGCCACCTATACCTTCGGAACCGGACAGCATCCCTATAGCAAGGAAAAGAAGTAGAGTTGGAACTCCAAATTTATAGGAAGTTTTACCCACCACAATACTGATGAATAGTAAAACAGACCCTATTAATATGATATTTCCAATGGTTAAATTCATTTCCTATTATTGTATATTTTTTTGTGGAACAAATATAATAGGAAAATTCATGGCCGGAATATATGTTTAACTGTTTTTTTAGAAGAAATTCAAACTTTTGCGATATTCACAATTGTCAAACCGTCTAAGGCCTTAGTCCAAAAAAACAAAAAAACCTATGATGGTGAGTAATAAAAAAACACACTGACCTTTGCTTGTTTTAAACAGGCAGAAAAACATATTATAATATCAATATTATAACGATTATAAGACTCCCGAAATTTATACTTGATGAAAAGGAGTTATTACTCGTCATATACCAGGTCTCTTGCCCGGTTAGACCTGAATAATCTCAGATTAGCATATTGGATATACAATCCCATATGATCGCTCATTGTCAATCCAGCTTCTTTTTCAAAATCTTCTTTGAAGACCTTGAAATCTTTTATGAAATCACTTTTCCCACCCATTTTCTTAAAATTTAATAGATTTCTAATTGAGTAATTTATAATGAAATAATTTCTTAAGTAGGTATTGTGGGAATAATATAATTTTAAGATTAAATTATATAGTAGCAATCTGAACTTTCATTATTCAAGTAAGATAGTAATTTTTTGCATATAAAACTACATATTTTTATAAAAAAAGGTTAATTCTTTATGAAACGTAATACAACCTGGGATATCAAGATTACACACAATGGTTTATTGATGCTCATCTATTTTGTACTGATATCGTCATTAAAAAAATTAATAATTAACTTTACCGTTTGATATTTAATAGTCTGTATGATGAAAAAAATTGTGGTTTTAACAGGGGCCGGGGTGAGTGCAGAAAGCGGCATCAGTACATTCAGGGATGCTGATGGATTGTGGGAAGGACATGATGTGATGGAAGTGGCAACTCCTGAAGGATGGAGAAAAAATCCGGCACTGGTATTGGATTTTTATAATAAAAGAAGAGAGCAACTCATGAAAGTGGCTCCCAATGAAGCACATTTAAAACTGGCTGAATTGCAGGATAATTTTGATGTTACAATTATTACCCAAAATGTAGATGACCTGCATGAACGAGCCGGAAGCAAAAATATCATCCATCTTCACGGTGAATTATTGAAAGCACGCAGCTCACGGGACGAAACACTTGTGTATGAGTGGAAGGAAGATATAAATATGGGGGATTTATGTGAAAAACATTCTCAATTAAGGCCTCACATTGTCTGGTTTGGCGAGGCAGTCCCCATGATCGAGCCTGCAATTGATAAAGTAGCCGAAGCTGATATCGTGATGGTGGTAGGAACCTCAATGCAGGTATATCCGGCCGCAGGTTTAATAAATTATACGAAACCCGGAACTGCTATTTACTTTATAGACCCAAGGCCAAATATGCGTGAAAATGAGATCCCGAATTTGAAAATAATTGCCCAAAATGCATGTGCAGGAGTGCCCATAGCTATTTCTCACCTTAAGCAGGATAATTCATAAATAATATGATAAACCTATACGATGAACTTCAGTATGTAACATGTTACCGGGAAAACAGGTTAAAATTTGCTCATGGAGTTTTGAATAACAAAAGTCTGTTCCCGGAGTTATTGGATATCTGTTTTTTAGTAAGGGATGAAACTTCCATTAAGGCATGCTGGATTTTAGAGTTTGTCTGCAAAGAACAATTAGAATGGCTTTTACCACATATTGATACATTCACAAGCAATATTAGCAAAATTAAGTACGATTCCGCAATCAGGCCTGTAGCCAATATATGTGAGCTTTTATGCAAGGCGTATTTTGGAAGGAACCCATCTCCTGTGAAAGAAAATTTAAATCATAAACACCTCCAAAGAATAACCGAAACCTGTTTTGACTGGCTGATCAACGATGAAAAAGTAGCTGCCAAGGCTTATTCTATGAACGCTTTGTTTTTATTGGGACTAAAAATTGATTGGATACACCCGGAACTAAAAAGGATCCTGGAATTGGGCTTTGGTAACCATTCTGCCGCATACAAAGCAAGGGCCAGACATATTTTGAGGAAGTTGAAGTAAGTATTTTCAGGTTTTGCTTTAGTTTAATTAAATTTTTTAAATTGCAATAAACAAACTAAGAATTTTGTAATCAACCAGTTAGTATAAATTAAATAATCAACCAAAATATTTTTATATGCACCACAAGGCTCATTTAATACTGTTTAAAGTTTTTTCATTTCTTTTAATCCTCAATTTTTTTTCGTGTAGTAGTGACGATTCCAATAGCACTAATGATTCTGATCCTATAAACATAACTTTTCCGGATGCAAATTTAGAGTTGGCAATTCGCGAGGAAATGGGATTAGGTGAAGATGATCCTTTTTTAAAAGGAAAAGTAGAAAATGTTACCATTCTTGAATTAAATCAAAAATCTATATCCAACCTTAAAGGTTTAGAATATTTTAATCAATTAAAGTACCTTAACCTTAATAATAATACTATTGAAGACATTACCTCTTTGGCTAATTTAACCACTTTAGATTCTTTAAAATTAGGGAGCAATGTCATTACAGATATCAGCAAATTATCCAAGTTAAAAAGCCTGACAAAACTTTATTTAAATAACAATGAAATTTCAGATTTAAGTGGGCTTTCAGGATTAACATCATTAAAAGAGTTACGATTATTCAGCAATGACATTTCTGATATTGGTCCGCTCTCTACCTTAATAAACCTGGAAATACTGTTTATTCAAAATAATGATATAACAGATATTAGTGCGTTATCTGAAATGGAAAATATGGACCGCCTGGTCCTTACTAACAATACTATCAGTGATCTTATACCTTTGGCTAACCTCACTACAATTACAGATCTTAGACTCGGGGTAAACCAGGTATCGGATATTTCACCATTATCAGGGCTTATAAATTTAAACACACTTTACCTGTATGGAAATGATATCAATGACATCAGCGATCTGTCAAGTTTAACTGAACTGGAAACTCTAGATCTGACTGATAATCCTTTAACCACTGAACAAATTGAAGACCTGGAAGCCATATTAGCCATTGAAATTACATTTGAATAATGGTTTATTGAACTGTTGTTATAAGTAAATATCCATCTTGAGTTACATCTAAAAAAGAACACTCTCATTACTTTGTTTTTATAAGACTTATTTTTATTTTCAAAAATTTTGAAATTGTACGGCAAAAAAGCGTACATTTGTGTTAAATAATAAGGGAAATTAAGAAAAAGAATATGTCTACATTATCCACAGATAGAATTGATGTTCGAATTAGCAAGGAACAAAAAGAGTTTGTAAAATATGCATCGGAATTGCGTGGCTTTAAAAACTTATCAGAATTTGTACTTTTCTGTATTAATTCAGAAGCTCACAGGATTGTAAAAGAGAACGATCTCATAGTTAAAACTATGGAAGACAAAAAAATATTCTTAAATGCCATACTAAATCCACCTGCTCCCGGTAAACAATTAAAGAAAGCTCAATTAAATTACAAAAAGTTTAAAGAGACTAATGGATTTAAGGATAGAGACACTAAAAAATAATCACCATAAGAAAACATTCAGTTGTGGCTATCCTATGTTGGATAATTACATACAAAAACAAGCAAAACAAGACATCAAGAGAGATTTATCAGCTTGTTTTGTTTTAGTTGAAATTAAAACTGGAAACATATTAGGGTATTATACATTATCTGCAAACTCTATTTCCCGGGATGATTTTCCTCAAAGTATTGCTCAAAAATTACCTCCATCATACCTCGCACTTCCAACCATATTATTAGGTAGGTTAGCAATTGATAATAACTTTAAAGGGAAAGGGTATGGTGAACTGATTTTATTGGATGCACTCAACAGATGTGTTGAAATATCTAAAAGTTTAGGCACTTTAGCTGTGGTGGTTGATCCCATAGATCAAAAAGCTCATGATTTTTATAGCAAATATGGATTTATTTTAATCCCCGGTACCGGGAAAATGTTTATACCAATAAAAACTATAGAGGATTCTTTACAGTTTACCTTTAACTCTACAAGGGCTTGAAACCCTTGTAGAGTTGTCAAAACATTCAATTAAAGAAAAAATCAATTTAAACTCACAAATCTCGATGATAGGGCGTAAATTTGTGCCTTCGTTAAAAAAACCATACAACCCATGCAATTATCAACCCTTAATGCCGTTTCGCCTATTGACGGCCGATACAGAAGTAAAACCGTAAAGCTGGCCGCATACTTTTCTGAAGAAGCCCTCATAAAATACAGGGTGCTGGTAGAGATTGAATATTTTATTGCCCTTTGTACCATACCTCTTCCCCAACTTAAGGATTTCAATAAGGGATATTTTAATGATTTAAGAACCATATATAAGAATTTCACATCTATTGACGCTTCTCAAATCAAGGAGATTGAAAGAACCACCAACCACGATGTTAAAGCGGTTGAATATTTTATAAAAGAAAAATTTGATGCACTGGGTATATCCGAATACAAAGAATTTATTCATTTCGGATTAACCTCTCAGGATATAAACAATACCGCTATTCCTTTATCTATAAAAGAAGCCCTGAATGCAGTCTATATTCCGGAATACGAATCCGTTTTGGAAAAGCTGGAGTCTTTGGCTGAAGAATGGAAAAACATTCCTATGCTGGCCAGAACTCACGGTCAGCCTGCATCCCCTACCCGTTTAGGCAAAGAAATACAGGTTTTTGCAGTAAGGCTCCGGGAACAATTTAAGCTACTTAAAGATATACCTGTCGCTGCTAAGTTTGGTGGTGCTACCGGTAATTTTAATGCCCATAAAGTTGCATACCCCGATATTAACTGGAAAAAGTTTGGAACCGGATTTGTACAGGATCAACTGGGAATGCAACATTCCTTTCCTACTACTCAAATAGAACACTATGACCACCTTGCAGCGTTATTTGACGGCCTGAAGCGTATAAACACGATCATTATTGACCTGAACAGGGATATGTGGACGTACGTGTCCATGGACTATTTTAAACAAAAGATAAAAAAGGGCGAAGTAGGGTCTTCTGCAATGCCGCATAAGGTTAATCCGATAGATTTTGAAAACTCGGAAGGTAACCTTGGGATTGCGAATGCCATATTTGAGCACTTATCTGCCAAACTACCCATTTCAAGGTTGCAGCGCGATTTAACCGACAGCACTGTTTTAAGAAACGTAGGGGTTCCGTTCGGGCATACGCTTATTGGTTTCCTATCTACTTTAAAAGGGTTAAGCAAATTGTTGTTAAATGAAGATGCTTTTAAACAGGATCTGGAAAATAACTGGGCAGTAGTAGCCGAGGCTATTCAAACTATTTTAAGGCGAGAAGGGTATCCGAATCCGTATGAGGCTTTGAAAGGATTGACCAGGACGAATGAAAAGATTACACAAAGTTCTATAGCCGGATTTATTGATACACTAGAGGTATCTGTTGATATTAAAAAGGAGTTAAAACAGATTACTCCTAGTAATTATACGGGGATTTAATTTACTCCTTCCGTCTATAGGCTCTATAAAGGATCTCCTATTTTACCCCTTCCGTCATCATGCTATGGCATAATGCCACCCCGCCTGAATGAGTCGGGCAGGCTTCCCCTTTCAGGGGAAGGAGCTTGTTTTTTTTATATTTAATGTCAGTTTCTATTGAATGAAAAATCTATAGACTATTAAGGTAATTATTTACGTTGGATTCAATCCTGAAATGAATTTTTGAAACGTCGGCCTTTTCGAATTTTTCACCCATGATTTTTTCATACAGTTCAATGTACCGTTCGGAAACAGTTTCAACATATTCATCGGTCATTACAGGCACTTTCTGGCCTTCGAGTCCCTGGAACCCGTTTTCGATAAGCCACTGTCTTACAAATTCTTTGGATAATTGTTTTTGAGCCTCTCCCCGCTCCTGCCGTTCTTCATAACCCTCCGCATAAAAGTACCGGGAAGAATCAGGAGTGTGAATTTCATCAATCAATACAATTTTGCCATCTTTCGTTTTTCCGAATTCATATTTTGTGTCCACCAGGATCAATCCCCTCTCGGCGGCTATTTCTGTCCCCCGGTTGAATAGTGCATGGGTATATTTTTCAAGTTGCAGGTAATCTTCTTCAGATACTATTCCCCTTTTTAATATATCTTCCCGTGAAATATCTTCATCATGATCTCCCTTTTCGGCTTTGGTAGCAGGGGTAATGATCGGCTCCGGAAATTTATCATTCTCTTTCATTCCTTCGGACATGGATACGCCACATAGCATTCTTTTTCCTGCTTTATACTCTCTTGCAGCGTGCCCGGACATGTATCCTCTTATGACCATTTCTACTTTAAAAGGCTCACATAAATGCCCTACTGCCACGTTCGGATCCGGGGTTGCCATAAGCCAGTTGGGAACAATATCTTTTGTCTGCTCCATAAACTTTGTAGCAATCTGGTTCAGAATTTGTCCTTTATATGGAATCCCTTTAGGCATCACCACGTCAAAGGCAGAAAGCCTGTCGGTAGCGATCATAACCAGAAGTTCTTCATTTATATTATAAACTTCACGGACTTTCCCTTTGTAAATACCCTTTTGGCCCGGGAAATTATAATTAGTAGAAGTAATGGTATTACTCATTGATGTATATTAATTGAGAAAATAATTTATGTATTATTGTGTTCAATGGTTTTATAAGCCGCAATGATGCTTTTTACAAGGCGGTGCCGTATAACATCTTTATCATCCAGGTACACCACTCCAATACCTTCTACATCTTTTAAAATAAGGAGGGCTTCTTTTAAACCTGAGATAACTCTACGCGGAAGGTCAATCTGTCCGGGGTCTCCGGTAAGCATAAACTTGGCATTCCTTCCCATTCTGGTCAGGAACATTTTCATTTGTGCATGAGTTGTATTTTGGGCTTCATCTAAAATGACAAAAGCATTATCTAACGTTCTGCCCCTCATAAACGCCATAGGCGCTATCTGGATGATACCTGTTTCCAGGTAATTTTCAAGTTTTTCGGGGGAGATCATGTCCCGTAACGCATCATACAGCGGTTGCATGTACGGGTCTAGTTTTTCTTTAAGGTCTCCCGGAAGAAAACCTAAATTCTCACCTGCTTCCACAGCCGGACGTGTTAGAATTATTTTACGTACTTGTTTTTCCTTCAGTGCTTTAACAGCCAGGGCAACACCGGTATATGTTTTTCCTGTCCCGGCAGGCCCAATGGCAAAAACCATGTCGTTGGTCTTCATCAACTCAACCAGTTTTCGCTGATTTGCAGTTTGTGCTTTTATAATTCGCCCCCCTACTCCATGAACCAGAATTTCGCTGACTCCGCTTGCTTCTTCAAACACATCTTCAGGATTACTTGTAAGGATGCGTTCAATAGTATTTTCATCCAATTGATTGTATTTACCGTAATGTGTTACAAGCCTGTCGAACCTGGCTTCAAATTCTTCCAGGAGTTCTTCATCGCCATAAGCGGTAATTTTATTCCCCCGGGCTACAATTTTAAGTTTAGGATAATACTTTTTAAGAAGATTAATATTCACATTTTTTGTCCCAAAAAACTCTTTCGGACTAATTTCGGTAAGTTCAATTGCTATCTCATTCAAAAGCGAAACATATTAAATTTATATAAAGTTAAGAAATCCATTTAAAAAAGTGAGCGTTAAAATGGTTTATCACTTACTTTTTATTTAGGTTTGTGCAATATCTTATTGTAAAGTATTTGCTTTAATATTTTATAGCAAACATAAACAAAATTTGGCTTTCTAAAATTAAAAAAATATCAACATTTATTCAATGGCTATTATAACTCTAACTACTGATTTTGGTTTAAAGGACCACTTTGCAGGAGCTATCAAAGGGGCAATTTATAATGAAATTGATGAGGTTAAAGTTGTTGATATTTCACATTCCGTAAACCCTTTTAACATTCAAGAGGCAGCATACCTTATACAAAATGCCTATAAAAGTTTTCCCAAAGGTACTATTCATATTATTGGTGTTGATTCTGAGTTAACTCCCGAAAACCGGCATATTGCGGTTTTACTGAACGATCATTTTTTTATAGGTGCCGATAATGGCATTATCTCCATTCTGACAGAGGAGTTTAAAGCTGATAAAATTGTTGAAATAAACATTCATGATAAAGTAGAAAGTATATTCCCGGTACTGGATATATTTGTAAAAGTAGCATGCCATATTGCCCGTGGCGGTACCCTTGAAGTTATAGGCAAAACTATTGATGATATTAAATCCATTAAAAGCCTCATTCCTATTGTTAACAATGCAGAAACACAAATTAGCGGAAGTGTTATTTATATTGATAATTACGGGAATGTAATAACAAATATTACCAGGGAAATATTTGATAACACACGAAGAGGCAGGGATTTTGAATTGCATGCACGGAATCATAAATTCAGCATTATTCATGAAAAATACAGTGATGCAATCAATTTTAATATTGAAAAGAGCAAAAGGGATGATGATGGTAAAAAACTGGCCGTGTTTAATTCAGGAGGGTATTTAGAACTTGCCATTTACAGGAGCAACCTCAATACTGTAGGAGGGGCTTCAACATTATTGGGACTGGATTACCGGGACACAATCACAATTAATTTTTTATAATTCTCACAAAACACTTTTCTTCTACCCCTGTTTTCAGGGGGTTAATTTTACGGTTTTTGGGGTTTTTCATTTTCAAAAAAAAGTATAGTTTTACATCCTGTTAATTTTTATTACCCTCAATAACAATAAATTATTAACTTTAAAACCTGATCAACCGAAATTAATTATATAAATCATTTAGCTAATGGAAAACTCTTTAAGTTTTGACAAAACCCTAATGGATTCCCTGGAAACTAAAATCACAGTTTCAAAATGGGACGAAACCCTTAACGCTTACGACCAAAATCGTTATAAGGATGCCCTTCTTACCCTTTTGGATTATATTGATGTAAACATCAGGAAAAAATACGGTAACGCCGATGAGACTTATTTTAAAGTACCACACGGATCAATTGTGGTGGAAATAGAGATCACGGATGATAAATTAAAAATTGTGGCTCCTTTTTTAAAAATAGGTGCAGCAAACAAAATTCCTGTATTCAGACGTATTGCTGAAATAAACTTTTCGCCTTTAAACCTTGCACAGATAAAGTATGAAAATGATGAATTGAATTTCTTTTTTGAAACTCCCCTTCATTTATGTGAACCATACAAAATATATTATGTGCTGGAAGAAATCTGTCACAAGGCTGACAATTATGATGATGAATTTATTGATGCTTTCAAAGTTGAAGGTTTACACGAACCTAAAATAACTCAATTTTCAGCTGATGTAAAGAATACTATTTGGGAAAAATTAAATGCCTACCTGGATGAAGCTTTTAGTTACATTGAGTATTTTGACCAGAAAAGGATCGGTTATTTTAACTGGGATATTATTAGTATTACACTTAAAAGAATAGAATACTATATGTCTCCACAAGGAAAATTACGTACTGACATTGAAAAGGAAGTTGCGCAAATGGGTGATAGCTACGTACATATTAATGACCGTATTCATAACGGCAAGCAATTTTTACAGCGCTTAAAGGGCATGGAAAAAGAAGAATTGCTTAAAGATTTTTATATTTCAGAATCTTTTATTCCGATAAAGGGCAGGTGCGATTTAAACCGAGTAAAGCAGAATTTTGAAAGGCCTTTCAATACTTCTTCCGGAGAAATCCAAAAGGGTGATTATATAGGTGCTACTTTATCCCTTTTATTAGGTTTTTATGATATGTTTTATTATGATATGGTTCCTACTGATGTAAGCGATAAAGCAACAGCTGCTCTTAGTACTGCTGCAGGTAAGTCGTGGAAAGATGCTGCCAGCATACTTCACAATGGAATGGATGCCATTATCAATGAAAAACCTTCACCATATAAAATTGTATCAACCGAAAAAAAAGGCTTTTTTTCCAGTCTTTTTAAATAAAAATTTAAAATATGCAAACTCTAGATAATTTAAAAAACGCCACATTTAAAATACTGACATCTACAGGAACAGGAAGTGGCTTTTACATAAAAAAAGATAACATTATATTAACCAACCACCATGTGGTTCAGGGAAATAAAAAGGTAGCAATTGAAGACGATAACCAGAACAGGATATTGGGTAAGGTAATCATGACCAATCCCGATACCGATATTGCTATATTAAAAACAGACCAGCCTTTAAGTATAGAGGATTCTTTTTCTATAAACCCTAGTCTGGCAATTACTTCAAGACAAAAAGTATATGCATTGGGTTATCCGTTCGGGATGCCTTTCACGATCACCGAGGGTATTGTTTCCAATCCTTCACAACATATGAATGGGAAACACTTTGTACAAACCGACGCAGCAATTAATCCGGGAAACAGTGGTGGGCCTCTGGTAACTCAGGAAGGCGAACTGGTGGGGATAAACTCTTCTAAATTCAATAATGCCGATAATATGGGATTTGCTATACCTCACTCTGAAGTTATAGCTGCCATTGAAAGCGCATTGTCAAATACAGAAGATAAGTTTTCACTCCAGTGTTCCTCATGTCACTCATTAAGTTTTGAAGCTGCAGATTATTGTAACAATTGCGGAAATACTTTGCCAAAAGAGGTGTTTAATGAATCTGCCTTAAGTGATTTGGCTGTTTTTGTTGAAGATTCTTTAACGCAACTAAATATTGACCCGGTTTTAACGCGGGCCGGTTATGAATACTGGAATTTCCACCAGGGAAGTTCAGAAATAAGGATATTTGTGTTTAACCGCAGTTATTTATACATCACATCACCTATTAATAGTATTCCTAAAGAGAATGTATTGGATTTATATACCTATCTGATATCCAGTGACCACAGTCCGTTTAAGCTGGGAATCTATCAAAATAATATCTTTATTTCGTACAGAATTCATTTGTCTGACGTTTTCAAAGATGAGGCGAGCAAAAATGATATTAAAAGCAAAATCAGTGAACTTGCACTAAAAGCAGATGACATGGATGATTACCTGGTTGATGAGTTTGGTTGTCCGATGTCAACCTATTCTAAAAAAGACTTAAGGAGATAAGAGTAAATAAATTAAATTCCAAAGCACATATTCTTTTCACAAAATATGTGCTTTTTTTGTTTTTTATAAAGCCGTTCAGGATGGAATTAAATTAAAACTTTACTTACTTTTGTCCGTTATAACAATATGATTTCAATTTTAAAGCGAGAAATAAGTAGTTTTTTTACCTCACCGGTCGGATACCTGGTTATTGGGGTATTCCTCATATTAAACGGCTTATTTCTTTGGGTTTTTAAAGGTAACTTCAACATTTTTGATAACGGTTTTGCAGATTTGGCTGCATTTTTTGAACTGGCTCCATGGATACTGATCTTTCTTGTCCCGGCAGTAACCATGAAATGCTTTTCCGAAGAAAAAAAGCAAGGCACGCTTGAACTCCTGTTTACCAAACCCATTAGTTATTTACAAATTGTTCTGGGGAAATACCTGGGGAGCGTTCTTTTAGTTATTATAGCTATTATACCAACACTACTATATGTTATTACAGTTTACCAACTCGGAAACCCGACAGGTAATCTTGATTTCGGTAGTACATTAGGGGCATACTTCGGATTACTGTTCCTGATTCTGGCATATACTTCCATAGGTGTTTTTTCTTCCTCACTCTCTGAAAATCAAATTGTATCTTTTATTATAGCGGTAGTTATCTGTTTTTTATTTTATTATGGTTTTGAAGGTTTATCAGGATTAACGTCATTGGGTGAAATGGGTTTATTCATAACCGACCTTGGGATGAAATCACATTTTGACAGTATTGGAAGGGGTGTTATTGATACAAGGGATATTATCTACTTTTTAAGTATTACTGCTTTTTTTATTGTCCTGACCTTATTTTCGCTTAAAAAAGACAAGAAAAATGTGAAACTGGTTATTAAAGCCACTTTAATTATCATAGGGTTGTTAATCATTAATACTTTTTTATATGATCGCTTCGATCTTACCCAGGATAAGCGCTATACACTTTCGGAAGCAGCAAAAAACACGATAAGAAATATGGATAAACCTATTATTATTGATGTGCTGCTGGAAGGTAACTTTCCCTCTGAATTCAAAAAACTACAGGTTGAAACAAAACAGATCCTGGAAGAATTCGCGTCTGTAAATAACAACGTAAAATTCTCTTTTGTGGATCCGTTGGAAGATGAGAATAGCCGTGAAGATGATATTAATATGTTACAACAACTGGGCCTAACCCCTGTAAATGTTACAGTAGAAGAAAGCGCTAAGGTGTCACAAGAACTGGTGTTTCCATGGGCCATGGTAAGTTCCGGTGATAAAACGGTTCCGGTATCACTCCTTAAAAACAAAATAGGCCTCACTATAGAAGAAAAAGTTAATAATTCTGTTCAACAACTGGAGTATGCCTTTGCCGATGCCTTTACAAAGTTAACGTTGAAAGAAAAAAAGAAAATAGCAGTTTTAAAGGGTAATGGGGAATTACCGGATATTGAAATAGCAGATTTTTTAACCACCTTGCGCGATTATTATAATATTGCTCCAATGACACTGGATTCGGTTGCTTCTGATCCGAAAAAAGTACTTTCAGACCTTAATAATTTTGATCTTGCCATTATCGCAAAACCCACTGAAGCTTTTACAGATGAAGAAAAAATGGTTTTAGACCAGTTTACCATGAACGGAGGTAAATCACTCTGGCTTATTGACCAGGTGGCAGTAGAGATAGATAGCCTTTTTAACGAAGCGGGCAGGGCATTTGCCTTACCCCGGGAACTTAATTTAAGGGATTTGCTTTTTAAATATGGGGTGAGGATCAATCCAGTACTTGTAAATGATTTGTATTTCACACAGATTGTCCTGGCTACAGGAGAGGGAAATGAGGTACAATACGATCCGGTTCCATGGGTATACTCCCCTATGGTTTTCAGTAAAAATGACCATCCGGTAAATAATAACATCGAGGCCCTGCGGTTCGAGTTTACCAACAGCATAGATACACTGGCTAACAACATTGATAAAACGATACTGCTCACCTCTTCACCACTTTCTAAAACAGTTAGCACTCCCGCAGAAATTAACCTGGATATTATTAACAATCAACCGGATAAGGAGACTTACAATAACGGGTTACAGCCTCTAGCGGTACTTCTTGAAGGAGCATTTACTTCTGTATATAAAAACAGGGTAAAACCTTTCAATTTAAAAAATATAAAAGAAGAAGGACTTGCTTCAAAAATAATTGTTATTGCTGACGGAGACCTGATAAAAAATCAAATCAGCAATGGAAATCCTTTAGAGTTGGGGTATGATAAATGGACAAATAATTTTTACGGAAACAAAGAATTCCTGCTTAATTGCGTTAATTACCTGCTGGACGATACCGGACTTATAAACATTCGATCCAAAGAAATTTCAATTGCTTTTTTGGATAAACAAAAAGTTGCCCGTGACCGAAGTTTCTGGATAACTGTAAATATAGGGCTTCCGATAATTCTCATGGCTGTCTTTGGATTCATTTTTAGCTATCTCAGGAAAAAGAAATACGCTATTTAAATGTTGATAAGTTATTTTCGTTAAAAACTGCATTTAAAATATATTTGTAATTACCATAATTGAGTCAGCGAACCTGTTACATATTGAAATGATAATTTAAGTTCAGGGGAAACAGATTTACATAAATGAACAAAGATAAATTGATAGCGTATTGTTTTCTCTTAACAATGTATAATTTATGACTCATTTATTCACTAATCAAAAATATATAAGCAAGTGAAATTTATCATATCAAGTTCTTATTTGTTAAAACATCTCCAGGTATTGGGTGGTGTAATAAATAACAGTAATACTCTCCCTATTTTAGATAACTTTTTATTTGAACTGGAAAACGGCAAGCTTACAGTTTCGGCTTCAGACCTTGAAACTACTATGAATGCTATATTAGATGTAGATTCATCTTCCCAGGGAAACGTAGCTGTTCCGGCACGTTTGTTGTTAGATATATTAAAAACATTTCCGGAGCAACCTTTAACTTTTGTTGTTGAAGATAATAATACGGTGGAAATAAGTTCCAATCACGGTAAGTATGCTTTGGCATATGCTGATGGCGCAGAATTTCCAAAAGCTGTTGAACTTACTGATCCCAGTTCTACAATTCTAATTGGTGACATCCTCGCCACTGCTATCAGTAAAACTATTTTTGCTGCAGGTAATGATGATTTAAGGCCCGTAATGAGTGGAGTATTTTTTCAATTTTCTACTGAAGGCCTCACTTTTGTAGCAACTGATGCCCATAAACTGGTTAAATATCAGCGTACTGATGTAAAAGCTTCCCAGGTGGCAGAATTTATTATGCCTAAAAAACCTTTAAATTTATTAAAAGGGATCCTTGCAGCCAGTGAAAGTGAAGTTACAATAGAATATAATGACAGTAATGCTAAATTTACTTTTGATAATATTGAACTAATTTGCAGGCTTATAGATGGCAAATATCCCAATTATGAAGCAGTAATTCCAAAAGAAAACCCGAATAAACTCTCTATAGACAGAAATCCGTTTTTGAGTTCGGTCCGAAGGGTTTCCATATTCTCGAATAAAACAACGCACCAGATTCGTTTAAAAATTGCGGGTGCGGAACTAAATATTTCGGCTGAGGATATAGATTACAGTAACAAAGCAGAAGAAAGGCTTACTTGCGATTATCAGGGTGATGATATGCAAATTGGGTTTAACTCAAGGTTCTTGCTGGAGATGCTTAACAATTTAACATCAGACCAGGTATCCCTTGAAATGAGTTTACCGAACCGTGCAGGTATTTTAACCCCGGTAGACGGATTGGATGAAGGAGAGTTTGTAACGATGCTTGTTATGCCGGTAATGCTAAATAATTAAATCAATATACACAAAACCAACTAACCTAACCAAAAGAGAACCCCTTAGTTTCTAATAAACTAAGGGGTTCTCGCATTTAACATTAACTAACTAACCAATTTAAATACTCTGTGATCCCTTAAAAAAGGGAGCTATTTTGGGTAAGAACTATTATTTTATAATATTTATACTCAAAGGGTAATAAGGAATTTCTCCATTTGTAGCTTTTATTGCATTTACTATCGGAAAAACAAAAGCTATAATAGCTACTCCAATCAGTAGAATAATACCTAATCCCAACAAGAATATGAGCGGGATACTAATAAGACAGTAAATAAGAACACTCAACTGAAAGTTAAGAATTGCTTTTCCGTGCTCATCCATTGCATACACCTTGTCTTTTTGTGATGCCCAAAGTATAAGCGGTACTATGAGTCCACCAAATCCCGTAACATAATCGAGCAATTGACTTAAGTGAGTAACTGCTAAAAGCTTGTTGTCATTTCTCATGTGTTCATTCATTTGATTGATTGATATATTAATAAGACGAGCTTTTGAAACTTTTGTTACAGTAAAAGATAAATTATTATTCTTTTGTTTTACTGTATTATCCAGAAGAGCTGGTATTTATAAATCTACCAGATATAAAATATACATGGTAAGCTCTTGTGGGATGGCTGCAAAAATTTACGCTCAGCTTTACGTAGCAGTTTAAATTTATCGGTAACTTCTTCTAAGTTATCGTAGCATGTAACTTTACTGAATTCTAAAGTATTAAAATAATCCTGGTCCCATTCTGACACTTTTCTACCATAACTCCTTTGATAACAATCCATTTCAGAATTAGAACTCTTTATCACTCTTCGTTCTTCTATAAGTTCCAGGAATTTTTCTACCGAGCTCACATAACTTCCATTATTACTCTGATAATTATTCGTGTTGAGATGGGTTATTTCAGTAAATACTGTTTGCAATAGCAAACTATCTCCTTTAATATAATAATTTTCAATGGTATAATCTTCGTAAAAACCTTGCTTAAAAATGTGTTTGATTAATCTTAATGAATCTTTTTTATAGAAAAAATTGACTTCTCCAAAAAAATCTTCAGAACATTCATACCTGGCGGTTCTTTGCTTAATAAGTGTATCATTATCTATCTCATTTAAAAGTTGTTCATAGTCTAAAACAACAGTATTATTCTGAAATTCCTGGCTGAAAGAAAAATTTACTAAAAGAAATGACAAGAGAATGATTACTGATAACTTCATTGAAACGATTAAATTGATTGTTCCGGCTAAATTAATAAAATATATATGTTTTTTCTCTCTCATTCTTTTAAGAATATAGTTTTAAAAAGGAAATCATTTCTAAGCACTCAGGATTTAGTATTTTTGCACCAAACAAATAAGTGATGTTGCTACAAGACAATATAATAGCTTTAGCTACACCATCGGGTGCAGGCGCAATTGCAATCATACGTATTTCCGGAAAAGATGTGATAGATATTGCTGCGCCGTTTTTTAAGTCCATCCGAAAAAAAGATCTTACAAAACAAAAAAGTCATACAATACACCTGGGACATATTGCAGACGGAAACAGGATTATTGATGAAGTCCTGGTGTCTGTTTTTAAGGGCCCTCACTCCTACTCCGGTGAAAATACCATAGAAATTTCGTGTCATGGGTCACCATATATTCAACAGGAGATCATTCAATTATTTTTAAGGAACGGGTGCCGGATGGCCAATGCCGGGGAATTCACCCTACGTGCGTTTTTAAACGGTAAACTGGATTTAAGCCAGGCAGAGGCCGTTGCCGATCTGATAGCGAGCGATAACGCAGCTTCCCATCAGATAGCTATGCAGCAAATGCGTGGCGGGTTTAGCAATGAAATAGCCACTCTAAGAGAGGAACTCTTAAATTTCGCTTCCCTTATAGAACTTGAACTCGATTTTGCTGAAGAGGATGTGGAATTTGCAGACAGGGATCAATTTAAAGAACTATTAAGTAAAATTCAAAAGGTTTTAAAAAGACTGATTGACTCTTTTGCCGTTGGAAATGTGATTAAAAACGGTATTCCGGTTGCCATTGTAGGTGAGCCCAATGTGGGTAAATCGACCCTGCTTAATGCATTGCTGAATGAAGAACGGGCCATAGTAAGTGAAATTGCAGGTACTACCCGCGATACCATTGAAGATGAAATATCCATTGGCGGTATCGGTTTCCGGTTTATAGATACGGCCGGTATAAGGGATACCACAGATGTGGTTGAGGGTATGGGAATAAAAAAGACTTTTGAGAAGATTGAGCAGGCACAAGTTGTGATTTACATGTTTGATGCCCCCTCTGCCTTCGGCATCTCCCCCCAAGGGGGAGAATTTAATAAGGTTCTTTTAGAAATAGAGAAGATAAAGAATAAGTATCCGCAAAAACCGCTTATTATTGTTGCCAATAAGATTGACAGGATTCAGGAAGAAGAACTCAAAAAACTAAATGTCTCCCTGAGCGCAGTCGAAGGGTCAACACTCCAACTACTTTCAGCTAAAACAGGTTTTGGGGTTGAAGAATTACAAAACAGGCTTCTTGAATTTGTAAATACAGGTGCATTACGCAATAATGAAACCATCATTACCAATACACGCCATTATGACTCTCTGTTAAAAGCTTTAGAAGAGATTGAAAAAGTACAGCAGGGAATTGATTCTGACATCCCTGGTGATTTACTGGCAATAGACATCCGGCAGGCACTGTATCATTTTGGTGAAATCACCGGAGAAATATCCAGTGATGACCTTCTGGGAAATATTTTTGCTAATTTTTGTATCGGGAAGTAACTACTACAAGAAACATCAAAAGTATAGTGATTTTCTTATTTCTTTAAAAAAAAGTCTTAATACATAAAAATCGGGAAGAAATAATACGGCTAATCCATATTAAATTCTTCCCGATATGAGATTTTTTTATATATAACTATTTTTAAACAGCTAACTTTCCTTTCTTATGATTTCTTATTACACTCAATTCTTCTACTATTAATATCCCGGAAGGAACTTTTGTACCATTTTTAACAGTAGTAGGTGATACAGGATGGTCATTATCAGATAATATAGAGGTTACGTGTGTTGTTGAATTTTCAATCTTGTATTCTTTTCTGAAGCCAACCAGTTCTACACTTACATTCTTTTCTTTTGATCCGAAATCCCTGAAATCCTTAATTAATTGTAACACATCATGATCTATATAAACTGTGTTTGAAGCATCTATAACAACTTCACTATTTTCAGGTAAATGAGAAAGGGTCTGTTTTATTGCGGCCTTGTTTAGGAAAGATACTTCCTGGGCCAATTCAATATGTATGGTCTCACCTTCTTGATGCTCATCCCTTTTGAAAAAATATGCAAGTTTAATGTTACCTCTCAGAATAAAATACACACTGACTGCCAGCCCAATTCCAACACCTTTTAAAAGGTCTGTCATCACAATAGCAACAATGGTAACTACAAATGGTATAAATTGAAACTTTTTGCTGTTTTTCCACATATGTACAAACACTTTTGGGCTGGCGAGCTTAAATCCAATCATTATCAACACTGCAGCTAGTGACGCCAAAGGTATTTTATTTAAGAAAAAAGGGATTGTTACAACGGCTGCCAATAAAAATATACCATGTGATACTGCTGCAATTTTTGTCTTTCCTCCAGAATTAATATTGGCTGAAGTTCTTACAATTACAGAGGTCATTGGTAAACCTCCAATTAAACCACTTAACATGTTACCAACTCCCTGAGCTTTTAACTCTGTATTAGTGTTCGTATATCGTTTTAAAGGATCTAATTTATCAGCCGCCTCAATACAAAGCAATGTTTCTATACTTGCAACAGCAGCTATTGTAAATGCTACTACCCATACATCTGTATTTGCTATTTGAGAAAAGTCAGGAAAACTAAATTGCGACAAAAAACCCGCAAAACTGTCCGCAACCGGAAGACTCACAAGATGATTTTCTCCAATAGATAAGCTTGTAGCTGATAAACTAAAAACTTCATTTATTAGAACTCCGATTACAACGGCTACCAAAGCTCCTGGTATAATTTTAATCTTTTGCAGAAAAGGGACTTTTGTATAGGCTATTAAAACCAATAAAGATGCCAGAAAAACCAATATAGCTCCGGGATGTGCATAATTTACAGCATCAGTAATAGTTGTGAATAAAGCATTTTTTCCTTCATTGTCCACATAAAAATAGTCTCCTTCATGCCTTTGATCAAACCCGATCGCATGAGGCAATTGGGTTAATATTATAATAATCCCTATTGCAGCCAGCATTCCTTCTATTACATTAGAAGGCAAGTAGTTTGATACAACACCTGCTTTAAGGTATCCAAGTATTAACTGGATTATACCGGCCAAAAAACCAGCAAGCAAAAATACCTCAAATGAGCCAAGGGTTGAAATTGCAGCAAGCACAATAGCTGTTAACCCTGCCGCCGGCCCCGAAACACTCAATTGGGAGTTACTTAAAGTACCTACTACTATACCACCAATAATTCCGGAGATAATTCCTGAAAATAAAGGTGCCCCACTGGCCAAGGCAATACCCAAACATAAAGGTAAAGCAACTAAAAAAACTACAAGCCCTGATCTTAAGTCCGATTTTAAATATTTTAAATTAAACGTTTTCATATTTTTCTTAGTCAATTTATTTTTAAAAATGTTTTATAATATGTTTTAAATTATTGTTATTAAAATCCCAATAAGGAGAAACGTGTTCTTTTTATTTCCTCGCTTCTGCTCATTAGTTCTACTTCAATAACATTTTCGACATTTTTTTTGATAAGTGGAGTTAAATCAAAACATCTATTATTCTTTAAACAGATAAAATTGTTTTGTGGAGTTATAGCATCCTGAATGTTATGCTCACGTAAGAAATTTTGAAAAACTACTGAATTGAGACCACAAAAAAGTTCTATTTTAATATTGTTTAAACAATCGCTATGCTCGATTAAAATATTTTTCTTTGCTTTTAAGAATTTCTCGCTTGTGGCTCTATGAATTATACTCATTGGCGAAAACTTGATTATCTCAATTTCATGCAAGGGTATTTTGTAACCAAATGCGAGAGTTATATCAAGTTTTTCATTAGGATAATTTAAAATAGCGTATTCAATCAATTGAAGAGACTCAACTGTAAAATCGGTTGGAATAATAATTTTTCTCATTTTATATTTACTTTCTGGCGAAAATAAATGAGGACTATTAAAAAGATATAAGAAGGATATTAGAACCGCATTAAAATTTATTTTTTGTTTTAGAAATGTTATTTTTTACCGGGAAAATGAGTTTTACGATCGTTCCCTTTTCAATTTGAGAGGATACACTTATTTCTCCGCCATGCAGTTTAATTATTTTATAAGCCAGGGGTAAGCCAAACCCAAATCCTTTAAGACCCCTTGCATTAGACCCTCTGTAAAAAGGCTCAAAAATATTACCTAATTCATCCGAAGGAATACCAATCCCTACGTCTGTAACTATAATCTTTACAATTTCTTCGTTAGCCAACAATTTTAAAGCTACCTTTTGATTTTGTGAAAATTTACAGGCATTATCCAAAATATTATTTAATGATATTGCAAGTAATCCATTGTTACCTTCTATAACAAGTAAATCTTCATTTGTTGGCATATCATCAAAGTCCAACACAATTTTATTCTCAGGATTCGTTTTATCAATACTATTTTTTATATCAATTATAAGTTGATCCAATCTTATAGGCTGAATTACCAAACCTTTTTTATTGTAATCTGTCCGAGCTAATTTTAGTAAACCATTAACTAATATATCGAGCCGTAAAGCTTCATTTTCAATTTCTTTCAATATGGAAACATACTCTCCCGTTGATCGATCTTTGTTTAGAGCAACCTCTGTTTGTCCAAGGATAGCAGTTAAAGGGTTTCTCAACTCATGCGAAGCATTGTTTATAAAATTACTCTGAACCTCAAAAGAAGTTTCTAACCTGTCGAGCATTTTGTTAAATGTATGTGCCAATTTTGAAAGTTCGTCATTGTTTTTTCCCGGATCTAATCGTAAATGTAAATTGGTAGCTTCAATAGAATTAACCCTGTTAATTATCTTTGTAATTGCCCCTAAGGCTTGCTTTGCATAATATTTACCCAGGAGTGATGTAGCTACCAGGTTTAACAAAAAAGCAATAATTAATATGTTCCGAAGGTTTTTTTGTTTGGCTTCGCCATACATATCCTGGGCCGAAAGCACCGCTATAAAACTTTCTTCATCATTATTAAATAATATACCGGTATAATAATAGTCCTCAATATTAATTTCGGCATATCTGTTTTTAAAAATTTCCTGGAAAAAACTATCAGGAAGAATTTTATTTTTGTTTTGCTGTACGGTTTGGTTTTTAACGTCTACTTTATATATCTCTTCGCATTCGCCTGGCAATCTTTCCAGATGCAGGGTTCTAACATCATTATAAATATCAATATTTGATTTATTTTCTTCCAGGTACGCCTGTGCAGCAATAGTTGCTCTTTGGCTAAGTCTTAAATAAAATTCACGTATGGTATATTCTTCTGAGAAATAGTATATAAACATAAATATTACTATTTGTAAAAATGAAGTAAGAAGGACAAATACAAAAGTAATTTTATTTCTAACTTTCATGATAGAGAAGTATCGTTAAGGTCATCCTTCATTATGTAACCCATCCCAATAACAGTTTGTATTAATTTAGGTTGAAAGTTTTTATCTATTTTATTTCGAAGGTAGTTTACATATACATCAACTACATTTGTTCCCATATTAAAACTAATATCCCACACACTTTCAAGAATATCTATTCGTGATAAAACCCTGTTTTTATTTATCATAAAATATTCAAGCAATCTATATTCTGTAGAAGTTAATTTTATTTCTATTCCTTCTCTTTTAACCATTTTTGCTGTCCTGTCCATCTCTAACCCGGAGATAGAAAGTATAGGAATATCATCTGTAACTGAAAGGTTCTTTCTTCTGCTTAAAGCTCTTATTCTTGCCAGCAATTCTTTAAACTTAAAAGGCTTTACCAGGTAATCATCTGCTCCGGAGTCTAATCCTTTAACTACATTTTCTGTAGTTCCTAAAGCCGTTAGCATAATAATGGGAAGTTTACTATATCCATTCATCCTGATTTTTTTAGCAACCTCAAGTCCGCTTAAACCAGGTAATATAATATCCAGAATAATAATATCAATATCTTTTTGACTCAAAAGGTTTAATCCGGTGGTACCATCGTAGGCAATGAAAACTTCGTATCCTTCTTCTGTAAGGCCTTTTTTTATAAAGGCAGCAACATTACGTTCGTCTTCTATTACAAGAACATTCTTGACCATCTCAAAAAATAAAGCGTATATATTAGTTCAATTTCAGGAAAACAATAAATATAAGTTTAAAATCTGATTGTAGGTGTTTTTTAAATTAGAATTACATTAGAATTGTATTAGATACTATAAGTATTGATTTTATTAGTTTATATTCACTTAATTACGTTTTCCAAAATATTATTTTAAAAAATGTAATTATTTATTAGCTTTGCTATAATAATTGAATCCAAGCTATGCGGGTAGTTACATTCAAAAGAATAAAAGAATTTTTAGAAAAACATTCAGAAGCTGAAAACCCTTTAAACTTTTGGTATCATACTGTAAGATCAAAGAACTGGAACAACATCAACGATTTAAGACAGGATTTTAACACTGTTGATTATGTGGGAAACAACCGTTTTGTATTTAACATTAAAGGAAATAATTACAGGCTGGTTACCATTATTTCGTTCAATGCCAAAAAAGTTTATATACGGTTTATAGGCACACACCCGGAATATGATAAGATCAAGGATATTAAAAATATTTAACAATGATACAAACAGAAAAAGAATACAACGCCATTGTTGATCGAATTGAAGAACTTTTACAAAACCCCGACAACATCGAAAACCAAGATGCTAAAGGGTATGTAGAATTAAACCTACTGTCTGATCTTGTGGCAGACTACGAAGAACAAAACTATACAATTAAAAAGCCTTCACTGGTAGACGTTATTAAATTACGAATGGTAGAAATGGGCCTGAACCAAAAACGGTTATCTGAACTCTTAGGGGTTAGTACATCAAGGGTTAGCGAATATCTCAACGGAAAAAGCGAGCCCACTTTAAAAGTAGCAAGGGAAATTAGTATTAAGTTGGATATTGACGCCTCAATTGTTTTGGGTGTATAGCCCCGAAAATTAATTTTTGTATCATTTATAAAAATTACAACTCTATAATCGCTTTAATTACCTTGGTTTCCGGTTTTAAAAATGTTTCAAATTGACCTACTAATTCATTAAAAAGAACCCGGTGTGTAATCCATGATTTTGTGTCAATCATACTCTGTTCCATTAACTTTATTATCTGCTCAAAATCTTCACCCAACGCATTTCTACTGGCTAGTAATGTGACTTCCTTTTTATGAAAAAGGGGATCAAAAAAAGTGAATTCACCTTGAAACAAGCCAATAAAAACTATTTTACCACCATGAGCTACATAATCAAAAGTGTTTTTCATTGATTGAGGGTTACCGGTAGCATCCATCACTACAGTCGGTAAATCCCCGTCAAACTCTTCTCTTATTTTTTCTAAAACCTGATTTGATTTTGCATTAACAGTTCCATCAATTTTCATCATTGCCTTACTAAAACTGAGCCTCTCTTCATTGATATCCATGACCACCATCTGTGCTTTCTTTAGTTTTGCAAATTGTATGGCCGCAAGCCCTATAGGGCCGGCACCTATCACTAAAACTTTATCATCTTCCTTTATATCAGCACGATTTACGGCATGACAACCGATAGCCAGGGGTTCTATAAGTGCCAACTGTTCATAAGTAAGACTGGATGATTTATGTAAGTACCTGGATGGCAACTTAATGAATTCCCTCATTCCGCCGTCTTCATGAACTCCAAAAACCGATATATTCTCTCCACAATTGGGTTTACCCCTTCTTACTGCCTGATCTTCCATATAATTAAAATATGGTTCTACTGAGCATTTATCGCCAACAACTACATTATTTACATCTTTTCCAACTTCTAAAACTTCCACCCCTAACTCATGCCCTAATATTCTTGGATAGGAAAAAAAAGGTTGGTTTCCCTGAAATGCATGCATATCTGTACCGCATATACCTATTCTGTGAACTTTTAATAAAACTTGATCAGCCTCTAAAGTGGTATCTTTATCTAGCTGTATTTTTTTTAGTTTTCCAGGTTCTTTTAAAATTATAGCGTTCATTTATATTTAATTTTGTAATGTATTTTTGATTTTGATAATCTTACCTGTAGTAATCTCTTCTCCTGATCAAATCCCATATTCCTAATTCTTTAAACTCAGATAGCTTGGTTTGAATCATCAAAGTTTCCTATCCAGGTGCACATATCCGCCATCTACATATACAAACTGTCCTGTGGTATGTGATGACTTATCTGAAGCGAGGAATAATACAGAATTAGCAATTTCATCGGGAGTAGTCATCCGGTTTCCCAAAGGGATCTTTGAGGTGATAGCATGTTTTAATTCAGCAGGGTTTTGCTGTTTTTTTAGCCAGGTATCATAGGCAGGTGTCCAGCTTTCTGCAATTATTAGTGCATTGACCCTTATTTCAAATTTCAAAAGCTCAACTGCCCACTCTCTTGTCAGTGCCAGTACTCCTCCTTTTGCTGCGGCATAACCTGAAGTTCCCCCCTGGCCGGTAACAGCTACTTTAGAACCTATATTAACAATACTCCCTTTGCTTTCTTTAAGCTTTGGAAGTGCATGTTTTGTGATCAAAAAATAACTGACAAGGTTAAGGCGGATTGAGTCCATAAATTCTTCATATGTGCTGTCCAGACCTTTTCCATCATTAACCCCTACATTATTGATTAGCACATCTATACGGTTATATTTTTTGATAACTTCATCTACAGCTCTTTTACAGGCTTCCGGATCGACCACGTCAGTTTGTACAAAAAGTGCATCAACGCCCTCTTTGTGTAATTTATCCTGTATTTGAAATCCACGGCCATTTCTGTCAATAATTGCCGGGATACCACCTTCCTGTACAATATGCCTCACAATAGTTTCTCCAATACTGCCATTTTTACCTGAACCTCCGGTTATTACAATAATTTTACCCTTTAAATTTAAATCCATTTTCGGCTTTTATTTTCAACAATCTTAATTAAAATTGAACAATGCATGGGGCTCTCAACTTTTAAATAAATATAGAGATTATGAACATCTTTTATCTTCGTTAAATTAACAAGATAAAATGTGTCATAATTAATAATTTCAATGATTATTTCAGGAATATTTTTAATTTTTCTTCCATAAGTTAGGCAAAAACCGATAGTATAACAGGTGACGCCATGTAGACCAGTCATGCCCTCCTTTACCACCTATATAGTAATCGTGCTCTATTTCATACTTGGTCAGTGCATCATGAAGTGCCTGGGATCTTTTATTAAAAAAGCTTTCAGCTTCTTTAGTGCCTTGACCAATAAATAGGTAATCTACCTTATTGTGTACATCAGGGTCATTTAAAAAATCTTTAAGAACAGTTTCTGCATTTTCATCACCGGCGCTTAGGATTCCAAAATTGGCAAAAAGATCAAGAGACCCAAATCCAACAAACATGCTATGTCGACCTCCCATAGACAAACCTGAAATTGCTCTGCCTTTGGCTTTCTGAATCGTGTTGTAGTTTTTATCTACATAAGGAATAATGTGTTTTCTGAACTCTTTTTCTAAAATATCGAAAGTCAGTTCAGAATGGCGGGGATGATTCCTGTGAATTACCTGATTGTTAGGAATAGCGATAATCATGGGTTCTGCTTTGCCTTCAGCTAACAGGTTATCCATTATAAAATTAACCCTGCCATCATACACCCAATTGGATGGTAATTCACCACTTCCTCCCATTAAATACAGAACAGGGTATTTTTTCTTTGGGTTGTAACCCGGAGGGGTATACACATAAAGTTCACGCTGCCCGTTTGTTACTTCCGAATGATAGATATGGCGGGTAACATTTCCGTGAGAAACATTCTTTGCATCATAATAAGCCGGTTCATTATCATGAACAATTAACTGACTGTATGGGGGCATGGCAGTAAAAGCAGCATATGTGTTACTTGGATCTGCGATTTGTACGCCATCTATATTAAAGTGGTAGGCATACATATCCGGGGGAAGTGGCCCGATTGTTAATGTCCAAACCCCATCTTCATTCTTAGAAAACGGAATTGGTTCCCTTCCTTTACCAAGAGCAGTCGTGATAGCACCTGGGTGTAAAGTTACTTCGCTCGCTTTAGGTGCTTTTAAGCGAAAAGTAACTGTTCTATCATCAAAAACCTCAGGTGAATTTATAGGGGCACTAAATGGAATGAGTCCTTCTGTATCTTTCTGTGGATTATAATCGAGATTAACATTAGCTTGTTGACCCTTGCATAGCGTTGTTATACAAATGAAAACAAAAGTGAGACATAACTGAACCGTATTATTTTTATTCATTTTAAGGAACTTATTAGTTAATTTTTATGTGTTTATAAAAATAGTGATTGTAATAGAATGACGATTCTTAATATTTATTTAATTGTAATTTTTTCCAACTTTAAATCTTTTGATTCAGAACTATTTCCGTAGAAAACTTCATATTCTCCCGGAGTAACCATCATTGTTAGCTCATCATTATTGTAAAACTCGAAAGAAGAAGGAGGCAGTTCAATATTTACTTTTTCGCTTTTTCCAGGAGTAAGTTTCACTCGTTTATAACCCTTAAGTGTTTTCAACGGACCGTTTACATCATTAGCTTTTCGTATATAAACCTGTAAAATCTCTGTTCCTTCTCTTTTTCCGGAATTGGTAACAGGTACTGTAAGTGTGATGGATTCATTCTTTGCTATTGTTTTTTTGTTAAGCTTAGCTTTTCCAATATCAAATTGGGTATAACTCAACCCGTAACCAAATGGAAATAAAGCATCATTCATAAAACGATACGTTCTTCCCTTCATGGAATACTCTTCAAAGTCCTTTAACTGATCGGAGCTTTTATAGAATGTAACAGGTAGTTTACCTGAAGGGTTATAATCTCCGAATAGTACGTCTGCTACAGCTTGTCCGCCTGATTCCCCTCCATACCAAGCCTGGAGTATCGCATCAGCTGTTTGTGTTTCAGGTGTAAGGGCAATGGCTGAACCAGAGCAATTAATAAATATTACTTTCTTACCGGCATCTTTTAAAGCTTTTAGGCAATTGCGTTGTACGGAAGGCAAATCAATATTCGTACGATCTCCACCTTTAAAACCAGGATAAGATACCGGCATTTCTTCACCTTCCAGGTTTCCTGAAAGGCCGCCAACAAACACCACAAGATCTATGCCTTCAAGCCTGTTAATCAGGTTCGTATAATCCACATCAACTTCTTTACCAAAGTCAAATTCTATATTTGCCTGCCAATTATTTAATTGGGCAAAGCGTATTTCTATTTGATATTTTTTTCCTGCTTCCACCTGGTAGGGAATTCTACCCGGAAGGGTACGCCAATTATTGTATGTTACCAACGATTCACCATTTACGATCAATTCAAAATGGCCTGTTGCCCCAACTTTGAATACGATTTCTTCAGAAACCTTTGGAACAAACTCTGTTTCATACAGTGCAGAAAAGCCTTCCAGCTTTACTCCGGAAGCAAATTCATGCTGACCTGCAGTTGTCATTTTAATTGGGTTAAAAATTTGTTGCGTATTTACAATTTCACCACTACGGTCTGGAGTATTCCAATACGTAGCTTTAACGCCTTTTTTACCATTTATTGAAGTTTGGGAGAAATAGCTTTGGGTTACTTTATCTTCAACCAAGTCAACTCCCTTGTCATAAAGAATTTTATCAGCCGAAATTTTTGAAGTAATTCCATCCAGAATGGTAATGGTTCTTACCGGAGTACCATTGTAATTTCCCCATAACATGGGCTCATCGTCGGCATTTGGACCTATTACCGCTAACTTGTTGATTGATTTATTTAAAGGAAGTATATTATTTTTATTCTGCAAAAGCGTCATAGACTGGAGAGCCATATCAAATGCAAGCTTTCTATGCTCTTCACTATTTACAACTGACATAGGGATTTTAGTCCAGGGAACTAAGTCATCATCATCCATTTCCCCAAGATCAAACCGACCCTTCAACACCCTTATCAAGCGTACATCAATCTCTTCTTCAGTTATGAGCCCCATTTTAACAGCTTCAGGCAATTTTTTATAATTGTGATTATTCCACTGGCATTCTAAATCGGTACCTGCCAAAACACCTTTAGCTGCTGCATGCTCCGCATCTGATGAAACATTATGGGTGGTATAGAAATCGGTAATTGCCCCGCAGTCAGCAACCACCATATGCTTATAACCCCATTCATCACGAAGAATCTTTTGTAACAGCCTGGTATTACCGCAACAAGGTTCATCATGTAATCGTTGGTATGCACACATTACCTGCCGCACATCAGCTTCCTGAACCAGCGATTTGAATGCTGGAAGATAGGTTTCCCACAAATCACGGGGTTCTACATCGTTTAAATTAAGTTCATGGCGGCTCCATTCCGGACCTGAATGGACCGCATAATGTTTGGCGCACGCCAGAAGTTTTTTATATTTAGCATCCTCAGGGCCTTGTAAGCCCTTTACAACAGAAACGCCCATTCGAGCATTCAGAAAGGGATCTTCACCATAAGTTTCCTGTCCCCTTCCCCAACGTGGGTCCCTGAAAATGTTTACGTTTGGTGTCCATACGGAAAGACTGAGAAAACGCCTGTTCTCCTCTCCGTTACGCATGGCTTCATTATACTTAGCACGAACTTCATCGGAAGTAGCGTTGAAAATTTTATAAACCAGTTCATCATTAAATGAGGCTGCCATACCAATGGGCTCAGGAAAAACGGTAACATCGTCATTATTTGCCAGTCCATGCAATGCCTCACTCCACCAATTGAATTTTTTAATACCCAATCTTGGAATGGGATCGGATACATCACACATTAAAGCAGCTTTTTCTTCAAGTGTTAGCCGACCAAGTAAATCTTGAGCTCTTTCCTCTGTACTTAGTTCAGGGTTTTGATAAGGTAATTGTGCTAAAAGTTGTCCTGCGAAAAAAAAGGTCATTATGCAGGTAATACCCTTTCTTAAAGTAATTTTTTTCATTTCTTAGCTATTATGTGTTATTAAGTTTAAATATTATTTTTAATTCTATCCGCATTAAATTTAAATTATAAAATTTATGCTCAAAAAGTGCTAACTATTCATTGTTAATATTTCGCTCCCGGTGAAGGCTCGGTGAATCTTTAGTTGGAAAATCTTCGGGTACTGGATAGGTCACCTTTTCTGTGGCAAGCCATTCGGTAGCCCTGACAACCGTGGTTTGGTAACCTACACAACGATAGGCAGCGGGATATTTTTCTCCATGCCAAAGATGCCCCAGGCTTGAGTTGTAAACCCGCCCTTTGCCATAATCAATTACCCACTCCACAGGCCACATCTTCCGGGTATCAGTGCTGTCATATGCATAAGATAGTATCGTGAGATTTTCCGCAGGCCCACGTGGAAAACTATATACCTCTGTATTTACCGTCTGCCATGCATCCGGATACCCCTGATTAATTGGATGTCTGTTAAAAATTTGAATTAGCGCATTGAAACGGTCGCCATGGCTGGTGCCCTTACCTTCTCCCGGGGCATGACGAACAATATTCTTACGATCATCTATTTCCAATGCAAACCCCACATTTTCACCTCTCCAACCTAATCCGATCATTTGGTCATACTCTTCCCAATGAGAAAACGCATTATTGGCAGAATGTAGAATATATAACCCTCCTCCCTTCTTTACATAGTTTTCCAGAGCTCTCTCGGCCTGTAAAGGCCAGCGTAAATCCGTATTGTGAATATTATTGGTATTCTGAATTACCACCTTATACTTATCAAACTGCGGAAGCCAGTTAACATGTGTGAGACTATCTGTTGGAATTGTACTCACATCTACTTGAAAGCGACCACTTTGCTCCAATATCATTTTGGTTACAAGTGTAGTCTGCTTCCAATCGTGATTACTGAATCCATCAACGATTAAAACAGGAATGGAATTATCTTTTTGAGCATACAGCTGCATCGCAAAGACACCTGAAAAAATGAGTTGGATAAATAGTTTAATATAGTAGGACCAGGTCGAATTTTCTTGAATCATTTCTAAGTTCCGTTCCAAATTAATGGTTATAAAATAAAAGATCAACCAAGCTGTTGTGCCAGGTATATTCAGTATGTCTAAGACAAGTTTTCAAAGCTCTTGTATACTTTAATCTGTGCTAACCAACCTATAAATCCCTCCCTTTTTTGTTGGTATATCATATAGAATGGTTTCTTTCAACGTGGAAAGCTGGATCCGGGCATCAGATGAAATAACAGGCATAGGAGTTTTCTCCACATGGAAAAACGGATTTGGATTTTGGTTTGATGCCAATTCCAATTTTCCACCATCACTTAATTTTAAGTAATTTGGTGTCCGTACCCTTAGATTACCTCCCAGTGTGGACTTTATACTAACACTCTTCAACTTTCCATCCTTCCAATCCATCTCTACAATTTCAAAACCTCCCCTTGCACGTAGCCCGCTTACACTGCCTTCATCCCAAACATCGGGCAAAGCAGGAAGCAAGTGAACTGCGCCATTTGCACTTTGCATGAGCATTTCCGAAATTCCGGAAGTACAGCCAAAGTTGCCATCAATCTGAAAAGGAGGATGAGCGTCAAAAAGATTGTTGTAGGAGCCCCCACCTTCTCCGTGTTTTTTCGAAGCCACCGGGGAAAGCTGATTTTGAATCAGTTTATAAGCATGATTTCCATCTAACATCCTGGCCCACCAGTTAACTTTCCAGCCCATGCTCCATCCTGTTGATATGTCCCCGCGGTGAATAAGGGTAGTTCTGGCAGCACTATGCAATTCCGGTGTACGATAAGGTGAAATTTGGTTTGAAGGAAATAAACCATATAAGTGTGAAATATGTCGATGCTTATCATTTGGATCATCAATATCTTCCAGCCATTCTTGCAACTGGCCGTGTTGACCAATATGCATTGGAGGTAAACGGTCACGCATTTGCCTCAAAGTGTCGACAAAAGTCGCATCCTTTTTTAAAATATCAGCTGCTTGCATTGCGGTGCTAAAAACGTCAAACACAATCTGATTATCCATAGTGGTTCCGGCATCTAAAGAAGAGCCACCGTGTGCACTTGGTGCATTTTCCGGCGATGTACCCGGATTAACAACTAACCACTGGTTCTCAGGGTGTTCCACCAGATGATCTACATAAAAAGTTGCAGCTCCTCGCAGAATGGGATAAACAGAGGCTAAATATTTCTTATCACCACTATATAAATAATGTTCCCACAGGTGTTGGCTCGTCCATCCGCCGCCGCCACTCCAAATCCCCCAGAAAACAGGGTCTACCGGTCCGGTAATACGCCAAATATCAGTGTTGTGATGTGCCATCCAACCCCTTGCTCCATACATAACCCTAGCAGTTTCCTGGCCAGCTTCAGCTAAATCTTTCACCATACTAAGAAAAGGTTCATGCAATTCGGCAAGATTTGCTTTTTCCGCCGGCCAATAATTCATTTGAGCATTGATATTGATTGTATACTTACTATCCCAGGGAGGATTCAGTTTATCATTCCATATACCTTGCAGGTTGGCTGGCTGGCCACCAGGCCGGGAAGAAGAAATCAATAAATATCGCCCATACTGATAGTAAAGGGTTACGAGGTGCGGATCATCAACTGTACTAAAATTTTTCAACCGTACATTTGTTGGTAAATTAACCTCATCCGTTATCCCCAGATCGAGGGTAACCCTGTTAAAGTACTTCTGATAGTCAGCAATATGTCTTTTCAACGCATCTTCGTACGACCTTTTATAAGCTTTTTTTAAATAATTTGTTGCTCTCTTATTCTCATCTCCACTGATGTCCTTATAATTATTGAAATTGGTGGCAATAGAGATGTAAATAGTTACAGTATTAGCATTGTTTACATCCAAAGTTGTATCGTTAGATGATACGGTTCCTCCATCTAATTTCATTCGTGCTATCCCTTTAAACCTTACTTTACCTTTTACACCTTCATGATCTATAGTAGTTCCTGAAATTACTAATTCATTCTCATTTATAGTCTTAATTTGTGAATTTGGCTGGGGTGTTGAAAAAGATGCTGTAAATGAAATGCTTTGAGGTTTACTAGCCGTTAAATGTACTATAACAACATCATCTGAGAATGAGCTTAACATTTCTCTTTTATAAGTCACGCCATCCACTATATAGGAAGTTTTTGTTACGGCGTTTTCAATGTTCAGTTCCCGGTAGTAATCCGTATAATTATCATGTTCGTTAAAAGTAAGATGCAGACTACCCACGGGTTGAAACATTTGACCGTTTGACTTTTGCGTCTGAATAGTTTTTCCTGCTAATATCTCGGCTTCCTTTTGCTTGCCTTCAAATATCAATTTTCGAATTTCAGGAAGTGCATTAAGAGCATCAGGATTGTCGTTTCTGTTAGGACTTCCAGACCAAACTGTGTGTTCATTGAGTTGAATTGTTTCCTTCCCGACGTTACCAAAAACCATAGCTCCCAGTCTTCCATTTCCGATTGGCAAAGCATTTTCCCAAACCGAGTCGGAGGGGTTATTATACCAAAGTTTTAGTTCTTTATTGCTCTGGGAAAAAGCATTTATTGTGATTGTGAATAAAATGAAACACAGGTATTTCTTCATTGATGCGTTTTTAATTTGTACAATAAATAACTAAACTTGTTAATTCCGGTGGATATAGTTTCAATTAAAAAGTGCTTTCTTAAATATTGTACTACTGACACCTCCAAAACTTTTTCTGTTTTCGTTATCCATTGTCAGGTGATAATTTAGTCTAACTGAAATGGGAATCTTTTAGATAGTTTTGTAAAAATACCATAAAATGCTAAAATATTGGTGTAAGTCAAAAAATTTTCTATCCCACTTTCTAAATATAACTTTAAGGTGAATGGGGTTGTACCCCATTCACCAGTTTTTTATATTAATACCCAGGGTTATTTTCTTCTATACCTTCGTTACGTAAAACCTCATTGGCATCAATAGGAAGCAAATACATTTTTTCTTCAAATTGCCTTTCCAGAAGTTGCACAGGAGTATAGGTTTTTTCACCTGTATTTACATCTTTTATAATGTCCATTCCCATGATAGGCTGATTTTCGACCTCCATGGCAAGCTTCCATCTTCTCAGATCCCAATACCTGTGTTCTTCAAATGCCAACTCAATTCTCCTTTCATTATACAAACGGCTTCTCAAATCTTCACCACTCACATCATTCGGTATTGCCGGCATTCCTACTCGTTCTCTTACTTTTGAGATGTATTCCCTACAAGTAGGCTCATCACCTAATTCAAACATTGCTTCTGCATAATTCAGATATATTTCACCTAAACGGAAAATTATCCAGGGGTTGGTATATGGTTCCTGCCAACTAAGGGGAACATCATCGCCTGGCATAAACTTTTTAAGTACATAGTTCGAGCGTGGATTGTCTCCGCTTTGCCTGTAGGAGTCAAAGCCCCACGAATCTCCATCTGATGCCACCCACATTTCGTGCATATCTCCATGATACATCCCTTCATCATGGATAATGGTCGCCTCAAAACGAGGATCACGATCTTTATAAGGATCCTGGGGGTCATATCCTGAATCCGGGTTTATAGTTTTTACACCACCGGGGTAAATAAAAGCCGGCTCTCCGTTTATCATATCATAATCGTCTACCAAATTCTGGGAGGGACCATTACTGGCCCACCATCCCCCATAAGCACCATACCGCCTGTTCAGGTTATGCATGGGTGCCTGATGAAAAACACCGGAAACAGGAGCAAAAGGTCTGACAAAAATCAACTCATTATTTGCTGATCCTGCCGGTTGATTAAAAAGTGTCGTATAATCTGGATGTAATTGATAACCACTATTTAATAAAGCCTCAGCCGCATTGGCTGCTCTTTCCCATTTACTTAAATCGTTAGACGGATTAAATAGTGGTGAAGCCGCATACAAAAATAAACGTGATCTTAATGCCTGGCATGCATCTACGGTAGCCCGGCCAAAGTTACTATCAGTTGATGAATAACTGGTTGGTAGGTCAGGAATTGCCTCAGAAAGGTTTTCCTCTATAAATTCAACACATTCTTCAAAGGTGTTGCGGGTAAAAGTTTCTTCAGCTCCTAAATCATAACTTTCCCTGACAATGGGGACTCCACCAAATCTTTCAATTAGTAGAAAGTAAATGTAGCCCCTGAGAAATTTAGCTTCAGCCACCAATCTGGCTTTATCATCAAATTGAATTGATTCATCCATTTTCTCGAGGAAAACATTAATTTTTCTAATAAACTGGAAACCAGTATCCCAATAATAAAGCCCTCCACCACCTGTCCAATGGGTATTAGACACACTTGTAACGTTATCCGGGTTTATAGCTCCGGTTGGAATATTACCAATATCCCAATTTATAGCACAATAGGCTTCATCTGTTGCTTTTGATTGCATGTGAATATTAAAACCGTGAAGTATACTATTATACAATCCGGTGTGATAAGCTTTGATGAGACTTTCATCCCCCCAAACTGCTGTTTCGGAAATACTATTTTGTGGTTGAACATCCAATATATCATCATTACAGCCAAGTAATAATGAAATTGTAAATATGATTAATAATGATTTTTTCATGGTTCTTCAGCTTAAAATTTTATGTTAGCACCAATGTTAATTACACGTAACTGAGGGTAATAAAGAAACCCTCCCTGAGCTTCCGGGTCGGCCCATTTAATTTCCTTAGACCATGTAAGCATATTAAATCCACTCACATAGAATCTTGCATCTGTTAAGTTTACCTGTGAAACAATATGCTTCGGCAGGGAATATCCCAATTCTACAGTCTTTAATCTCACGAAAGTTGCATCGAACAACCACATCGTATTATTTCCCGGAGCGTTTCCGTCTGCCCGTGGCATTGTTCCATTTGGATTGTCAACAGTCCACCGGTCAGTTGCACGTTCAACAGTAGCATTATCATATGCAGCATTTCCCAGGACACTAAAACGATCATCGTAATTATTGACGTTTGTCTGTCCCTGAAAGAAAAGGTTCAAATCAAAGTTCTTATACTGAAAATCGAAATTCATTCCGAAAATATATTCAGGCATGGCTGTGTATTTTGACCTAAACTGGTCATCCCCGTTTATTTCACCATCCCCATTTAAATCAACAATTTTTATATCTCCAACCTGTGTATTATCAAGATGAGGATAAGCATTTAACTCCTGTTCTGTATTAAATATACCATCTGCCTGATAAAACAACCCTGCACCTATTGGACTACCTGTTCTGTTTTTATAAGGTTCTTCTTGTGGTACTTCATCCATGTACACAATTTCGTTTCTTGCGAATGCTGTATTTGCAGATATCTGATACTTTAAATCACCAATGGAATTTTTATGGGTAAGTACCAGTTCGAATCCACCATTTTTCACCTTTCCAATGTTTTCATCCGGCAATCCCGGGAATCCGAATACATTACTAACCGAGGCATTTCGTGGAGCCAGAATATTAGACCTGTTTTCCCGCCACCAGGTATATTCAAAACCAAATAATCCAGATCGGAAGAGCGTC
>CALGUD010000094.1 GCA_937901915.1 uncultured Flavobacteriaceae bacterium | reverse complement strand
AGGAACACCAGCCCTTCCCTATTTTCGGAAAGCTTCGACAGCACTGCGTCGGTAAACCTTTCCCATCCTTTATTTTGATGACTCCCTGCCTGATGTGCCCTTACTGTAAGCGTAGCGTTTAGCAAAAGCACCCCCTGGTCTGCCCAGCGTTCCAGGTTACCGCTTTTCGGGTATGGGGTGCCAGTATTCGCTTCAACTTCCTTAAAGATATTAACCAGCGATGGAGGATGAGGTATGCCATCATTCACCGAAAAACATAAACCATGGGCTTGCCCCGGACCGTGATAGGGATCCTGCCCTATAATAACCACTTTTACATCGTTAAAATGACAATGGTCGAAAGCAGCAAAAATTTGCCCCCCTTTCGGGTAACAGGTATGTGCTGCATATTCATTTTTTACAAATGCAGCCAACGTTTTAAAATAAGACTTTTCAAATTCAGGATTTAAATGCTGTTTCCAGCTTTCGTGAATATTAACATCCATTATTTTTTCAACATTTTAGAAGTAAAAAATCCAAGTATCACAATTACTGCTATTAAGATAATCCATAATACATATTTAGGAAAAGGTAAAACGGGGGTATTTTTCTTTTTTTCCTCTTTTTCTATATCTTTAAAATTACCAACAGTCAATAGAGCAGGGCTGTCCGGGATATTATTTTTAAACCCTGCAATATCGTATTGCGGAGCATGCACTCTTTCATTCCCTATTGCCAGGACATATTTCATTTTGTCCGCTGGAAACCGTGCTTTTAATTGTACCGGATTACCACTTACTTTAATTTTACCAATTGGTAATGGATGATTATCCATATTCTCAATTTCAAGTATTAAATTATTCACACACACATTTTCAAGGTAAATTTCATTCTCTTCGTAAGAACTTATATCGTAAGAGCCTAAACTCTCATAATTATACCTGGTATGGTTTTCTATAATAATACTATCTCTCACGGTTTTTAAATGAACACGCCGGTAATAATCCATTTCCGTATCAACGGGCACTATAATCCTGGAAACGGGTACACTATCTTGTAAATGAACTGATACCATAGTTCTTTTTGTGCTTTTTTCTTCAGATACATTTTGACTCCGCATTTCAAAAAACTGCTCCTCCCCTTTTATTACTTCTTTTTCAAAAATTAAAGCTTCTGTTAAATTTGCTTCTTGTGTTCCTTGCAAATGAATTCTGATAAACTTATAATTTACCATCGGAAACTTAATAGTAGTAGCTTTAAAATCTACTTCATCTCTTTTTAAAGCAACCAGGCGTTCCTTTTCAGATATGGTAAACCATTCACTATTGTCATGGCTGCCTTCAACTTTTGCTGTCCAGTCAAAATTTTCTTCCTTAAAGTTTAACTCAATTTCATTAATGCTTCTGGTATTTTCATTTTGAAGGGTAAAATAAGTACCTTCTGCAGTTTTAGCACGATTTACTACTGTAACCGGAACTTTGGTGTATATCTGCTTATCTGAAAGTGTTTCTATAATGTACGGAATTTCAATTGTGTCTGTTTCAGAAAGACCATAAATCCGTACGGCAGCATAATTACATTGCATTAAAGCAAAAGATTCCTGTGGCAAATTGAGAATATGCCAGGTATCGTTTACATTCTCTATTTCAGCTTTATAATTGTAGTCTTTCAATTGCGAAAAACTATGTGTTGTTATGAGTGTAAAAACTAAAACCAACACATTTTGTAATTTAATTTTTGTCATCCTGAGATATAATTGAGGTGTATTTATTGTATAGGAACGAAATGATTAATAAAAGTAATCCTAAAGCAATGAATACAATGGTTTTTGAAATAGTTGATAAATGTGCTATATCATAGAAAAACAACTTAACAAGCGTTATACCAAACACAACAATTCCGGCTACTCTTATTAGTTTATCCCGTTTCCAGATTCCATATACAATAAGTGCCAATGAATAAATACCCCAGAAAATGCTTAAGCTTAATTTATACTGGGCTTCATTTCCTGCAAAATCCAGCCAGTGTAAAAGTTCACTCGACAATATCCACAACAATATAAAGGCAAAGAACAACCTGAAGTTTTTCTTAATCACAGTCGCTACGTAATCTTTTTTAATGTAGAGGTAACAACAATACAGCAATAATCCGGCAAAAAACAGAAAAACATACCGGATAAAAATAGCATTCCCTGTTAAATAAAACAGAGTTTCAATACCATTGTGATACAAATAATTTTCTCTTAACTGGCTCAATACAAATAATCCCCAGGAAAGAGCATATATCATTGAGAATGCATTTAAAACAATATTCACATCGCCCAAGACCTTTATTTTAAACTTTTTTATGTTTAAAACAGAAAAAATACTCAAAAAGAAAAGCAGGTAATTTAAATTCCATATTATTTTATAGTCCTTATAATAAGAAATAATAGTATCAGATTTTAAGATTTTGGTATTATAATCGATGTCTAACTTATTAAAATAATTATCTATCTCTAATTGAAATGTCATGTAAATAACAAAAGTTAACAGCAATCCAAAGAGAACACTTACTACATTCGTTTTCTCAGATGCATATTTATAATACACATAGTTAATAAATACAAGTGCCCCTGTAAATATAAGTGATGTTAAGAACTGTATATTAAAAATTGGGGTCAAGTAATCATAATTATAGCTATTATAGTTTTCGGACCAGTCATAAAAAAGGCTTAATGAAGCTATTGCCAATAATGCATAGGTCATTGATCTATACATTTTGATGTTTTTAGTTGTTCCTATCCAGTAAAGAAGTGCGGCCTCCGCTATCCACAATAAAGTTACCCAATGGCCATCCAGTTGTACCGGAACTGCTATGGTTAAGAAAACAATAACTAACCCGAAGACGGTATAAAACAATGTTTTTTTCTCATGAGCAGCTTTGTAAATAAGAACTCCTGCTATAAAATGTATAAGGGCATTAAATACGGTAAAAATGCCTAAAAGATGTACACCGGTTTCATGATCCAATAGTATATTATACCCTACACCGTAATAAATAAAAGAATTCAAAAGAAGCAATATAACATCTCCATAATTAAAGTCTTCCTTTTTTACAAGCTTGTACGCCAAAAAAGTAATGTAAAAGATCAGGAAGAAAATAGTCGCAAAAGATAAGCCTGTTGTAAAATATCCTTCAGTATAATAACTATCAAAAAACCAGGCAAGGTAAATGAGCCAGGTAAAACTAAATGCCAGGATATAAAGCACTTTCCAATATTGCTTATAGGCTACTACCAAAATACCTATATTTATAATAGCCATATAGCTGAATAGCACCAAAGCATTCCCTGAATCATTACTTAAAAAGAAAGGTATTGCATATGCACCCACTAAACCTATGACAGCTATAACCTGCTTTTTATAATGTATAGCAGAGACAACAGTAAAACTGGTAAAAAGTAGCATCAAGGCAAAGGCTAATCCCTGGGGTATAAGCCCGTACAAAGTATGTGCAAAATAGGTGATAAAATAGAAAATTGCCATCGATCCGCTAAGCAATACCGCACTGAAACTTGTATACTTTTCCTTTAATTTCAGTGCAAACACTACCAGGCCAATTCCTAACATGTAGCCTAGAATAATCCGCGTTAACGGACTTATCAAATCGTTGTCTATAGCATACTTTCCCCCAATAGCTACACCGATTACGGTAATGAGTATCCCGATTTTTGCCACCAGGTTTTCCCCTATAAAAGATTCCATGTTTACCTTTTCCTTTGTTGGTTTAACCGGGGTAACAGGTAATTGCTTTTCTACGGTGGATACAGGCTTTGGCTGTAAAGTTTCTTCTTTTACAGTTTCCTTTTCTACAGGCTTCTTAATAGTATCATCTGCGGTGACACTTGGAATCTCCGCTTGTTCCAGCTTATCAATCTTCTGCTCCAGATTCTTAATTTCATGATAAAATGAAACGTGTTTGCGCTTTAACTGAAGTAACTCTTCCTTTAAAGCGGCAATGATTTGTTGGTTAGTTGGCATTTCGGTTTAATTATAAATGGAAAGATATGTACTTTTGTATCGATTTAAAAATAGTTATTTAAATTTTGATTAAGAAAATACTTTCAAAAACCCTGCAAGACCTGGAATTTTATACAGTTTTGGATCAAATTTCAGAATTGTGCACTACTGAACCGGGCAAAGAGAAGGCTTTAGATATAACTCCTTTTGATGAAAGAGGCGAGTTGCTTAATGCTTTAAACCTCACGAATGAATACCTGGCTTCTTTTCAGAATGAAAATAGCATTCCAGGCCATTACTTTGATAGTATTTCATCAGAAATAAAACTTTTAAGAGTTGAAGGCGCACAGATTGAAATTAATGGTTTTAGAAAAATTTCGTCGATTTCCAATACTGTAAATACACATATAACCTTTTATAAAAAATTTAAAGAATATTACCCTACGCTGTATTTTACATCAGATAAAATTGAGTTTACCAAAGAGATTGTAAAGGAAATTGATAAAGTTATAGATCGCTTTGGCGAAGTAAAGGATGATGCCTCTGATGATTTATCTAATATCAGGAAACAAATACACTCTGTAAAAGGAAAAATAAATCAAAGTTTCAGCAGTGCACTGAGTTCTTACGCTTCTGCCGACTATCTGGATGACATAAGGGAATCTGTTGTAGATAACAGGCGAGTGCTCGCCGTTAAAGCGATGCACAGGCGAAAGATAAAAGGCAGCATCATGGGAAGTTCTAAAACGGGCAGTATCGTATACATTGAACCTGAGGTTACACTTCAGCATTCCCGTGAACTCAATAACCTGGAGTACGAAGAAACAGAAGAAGTGAAACGTATATTAAAAGCGCTTACTGATTTCATACGTCCTTTTGTGCCTCTTCTGGAAAATTACCAGGAGTTTCTGACCCTTATTGATGTTGTGGCAGCCAAAGCTGCTTATGCCCATAAAATGAACGCAATCCTTCCAAAAATTTCGGAAGAAAAGCGATTAAACCTCATAGATGCGTACCACCCCCTTCTCTATTTAACCAACAAGAAAAAAGGTGAAAAAACATATCCGCAAAGCATCCAATTGCATAATGAAAACAGGATTATAGTTATTTCAGGACCAAATGCAGGCGGAAAGAGTATTACCCTAAAAACAGTCGGACTACTCCAGTTAATGCTGCAAAGCGGTATGCTTGTTCCGGTACACGAGCGCAGTGAAGTTTGTTTATTTGACAGGATCCTAACAGATATAGGCGACAATCAATCCATAGAAAACCATTTAAGCACTTATAGTTACAGGCTTAAAAACATGAACTATTTTCTCAAAAAATGCAATGCAAGAACATTGTTTTTAATTGATGAATTTGGCACCGGAAGTGATCCTGAACTTGGAGGAGCCTTAGCAGAGACTTTTTTAGAGGAATTTTATCATAGGGAGGCATTTGGTATCATTACAACCCATTATTCAAACCTAAAGCTTCTGGCCAATGAATTACCTTATGCTACAAATGCCAATATGCAATTTGACAATAAGACCCTTGAACCCGTATTCAGGCTTGTGTTAGGTGAAGCAGGGAGTTCATTTACATTTGAAGTTGCCCAGAAAAACGGTATTCCATACGGACTCATCAACCGGGCGAAAAAGAAGATTGAAAGGGGAAAAATACGATTTGATGCTACCATTGCCAAATTACAAAAAGAGCGCAGTAAAATGGAAAAAACTTCATCTGCGTTAAAAGATGAAGAGGTAAAAGCCCGTGAAGAAGCCAAACGGCTGGAAGAACTCAACATTAAGGTAAAGTCTAAACTTGAAAATTACCAGGAACTCTATGACCATAACCAACGTATGGTACATCTTGGTAATAAAATCAACGATATTTCAGAAAAATACTTTAGCAACAAAAAACGAAGACCTTTAATTGCAGAGTTTTTGAGAATAGTGGAAACTGAAAACTCCAAACGGAAAGTAAAAACCGTTGCCGAAAAGAAAGAGGAAAAAGTAAAAAAACAAAAGGTTGAGAAAGAAGTTGAGAAGGAAGTAAAGGTTATACGCGAACGGAAAAAAGTTGAAAAACAGAAGCAGGTAAAAAAAGAAGAAAATAAGCCAAGGCCTGTTTTTAAAGTTGGAGACAGGGTCCGCCTAATTGATGGAAAAGCCGTAGGAAGTATAGATACTATAGAAAAAAATAAAGCCATCGTAAATTATGGACTATTTACAACCAGTGTAAGTATGGACCAATTGGAATTAGTAGAAGCTAAGAAGTAGTCCTGGTTATGAGTTTAGAGTGCAGAGTTGTGAAGCCGGATGACCGGTGTCGGGTGACGGATGAGCATACCCATGACAGATACCAGACTAAAGACGCAAGACACACAAGACTAAAAGCTGATTACTGATTACTGAACAGTGAACACTAAATTATTTAATATAACAAATTATTAAGTTACTAAAGCAATCCTTCCCATTGGTAGCCAGAGGAGACCTTAACTCACTCACCAAATCAACAATTAACAAAAACCTAACACCAACATTTCGTAACTTTACAGTATGCTTGAACCAGGTAAAAAGATCATTTTGTTTGACGGTGTTTGTAACTTATGCAATTCATCCGTTCAATTTGTCATAAAACGCGATAAGAAAGATATTTTCAGATTTGCTCCATTACAGAGTGAGATTGGAAAAAAAATGGTTGAAGAACGGGGGATAGACACTTCTACAGTAGATTCTATCATATTGGTCGAACCAAACATTGCTTATTACACAAAATCTTCAGCAGCTATTGAGATTGCCAATGATTTAGGTGGAATCTGGCAGATTCTAAATGTTTTTACATACATTTTACCAGTTTCCGTAAGGGATTGGATTTATGATTTTATAGCCAGGAACCGCTACAAATGGTTTGGTAAAAAAGAAGAGTGCATGATTCCTACCCCTGAAATGAAGGCTAAGTTTATAAGCCAGGAACAAACTTTAAATTCATAATATAATAGATGGATAATACCGCCAGTGAATTATTTATAGAATGAAAAATAATTCCGCCCAATAAACCTCCACTTTTTCTGGCTAAATAACCGCAGATTAAACCAAAGAGAAAATAGAAAGGAAATAAAAACAGACTGTCATGAATAAGTGCAAAAAAAATTGCCTGCAAAATATTGGCACTTATAAACCCAATATGTTTTTCTGTTGATGATAGCACAATTCCCCTGAAAATCACTTCTTCATAGACCGGAACCAACACTGCAACCAATAAAAATGTTGAAATAATACCGTATTTATCAATCAATGCTATGATGGATTCCCGAATATTTAAAGCACAATATGCATTAATTTCTTCTGCTCCGCCAAATGCTGACTTGTATACATATAAAAATAAGAGGTTAAAAACAACAAATCCTAATCCCATTACCATAAGCCGGGTTACCTTTATACGGGATCGATACAGGTATTTAATTCTTTCCTTATTAAAAAATGAAAAAGTAGCAATTGCCATTAAAAGCATAAATGAAAGGGTAATTTCTGCGCTTACCCCAGCATCACTTATTTCATCTGAACCGTAATACGTAATAACATCAAAATAATAGTTAATGGTTTGCTGGTATTCAAACAAAATAATTAGAACGAAAGCTATAAGAAGATAGAGAAAACTAAAAATCCAAAAATGCTTCAAATTCCAATTAAATGGTAACGCTGTTTTCACATTTTTCCCTCTTCTGCTTAAATAAGTGCCTATTCCGAAAATGGGAAGTATCCACAGGTAAGGCACTAAAAAAAGGACAGCTATAAAAAGCAGTAAAACACCTATGTGCATGAGATCGTTAAAAGAAAATTGAAGAAATGGATCCTGAAAAAATATTTTAATGCGTTTAACTCCAAAAAAATCGTCATAGAAACTTAGATCTTCCATCCGCCTGTAGGTAATAAGAGCTTGTGAAGGCGTGGAATGTTCTATATCGAAGCTCAGTAAATTTTGAATTGAAGTATTTTTATTCCATTCCGGAATAGTGTCTTTTAAAAGGTATACTCGTGCAGCTTTATAGTCTCCAATTTCAGAAAATGCTTTAGATAAATCACTGTTAATAATGTACGTTGAGTCTTCACTATGAAGTCGTTCATATATAGCTAAAGCCTTCCCCGATTCACCTAATTGAAGAAAAAGGTCGGCCTTTTGCTTTAAAATCCAGGGTTCTACTTTATTATCAATTTTCTCAGACAAAGTTGAAACGGCTTCGGATGTGATTTTTAAATCCTTATACGCTTTTGCTATTAAAAGAGAAAGGTCTAAACTGTCGTTGTTTTTAATAGCTTTCCGTGCATATGTTATTGCAAGCAAGGCATTTTTATCTGCATTTTGCTGCGCCTGCATATGATAAATTTTAGCTATTTGTTCAGGCTTCCATTCATCAATGTTTAATTTAATACTGGCTTCGGCAGCATCCAGTATAATTTTTAGTGAATCGTCATATACGTTTTGGGCCTTATAGACTATCACTTTAGGATTGTCTGGATAAAGCTTATAAAGTTCATTTATACAAGCTTCATATTCTGCATAGTTGTAATTGTAGTCATCATATTCATCCAAATATGCATTGCCTATAAACTCACAGCGTTCTATTTTGGCTTGAATGTTTTCCGGATTATTCTCAAGAAAAATATTGTACTTTCCAAGTATATCTTTATATAAATTGTCTTTGGAATTTGTGAGTATATCCAAAAATTCTTTATGGCTATTCTCATTATAGACATCTATAGAATCCTGTGAATAACATTTAACCAAAGTTGTAAGTGAAATGATTATCACAAATAGGTTTAGCCTCAAAATATTAGCTTTAGGTAAAGCAATATAATTTTTTATTTTAAAATATCATCTAAAGCCTTGAAATAAATGTTGTAATTGCCTAAATCATTATGTGCCCCACCTTCAATAGGATATAGCTCTTTTTTAGAACTTCCCGATATTCTGTAGAGTTCTTTGCCATGCGCATATTTTACTAAAGAATCTCTTGTACCATGTATAATGTGGGTTTCATGATAAATACGCTGTATATTATTTTTATTTTGGAAAGGGTATTTGAGCAAAAGGCTGACAGGAAGCCACCAAAACTTCGTTTGGGCTATTTCCAGTATGTCTGTAAAGGTAGATTCAAATATCAATTTTTTAGGATTAGTAAAAAGGGCTGTATGTGATGCAAAAGCTCCGCCCAGTGATCTCCCAAAAAGAATAATCTTATCTTCAGTAAAGAATTGCTGACAATAGGAATAAAATAGTAAACTATCTGCCAACATTTTTTCAAAAGAGCGCCCTCCTCTGCTCTTTCCATATCCGCGATAATCCATTACTACTACATCATGCTGAAACCTTGAGGCTATATGCTCTCCCCAATGACCCCAGTGATCGACGGATGCTTTATTCCCATGAAAGTAGAGTATAATTCCTTTTGAATCTTCCTGCTTAAAATGAATGCCGTGTAGTACTGCGCCATCTTCAGCTTTCAGGAACAACTCTTTGAACCTGGTTTTAAAATTAAATTGATGGTCTTGCGATAATTCTTCACTCAGAAATATAAACTTTTCCTGTAAATAGGTTATCATTTTATTATTTCTTAGGGTAATGATCGTCCCATCCCTTTATTTCAGGATCGTGTAGTTTGTCAATTGACTTTGCTACCATCATTGCAACAGCAGCATCTCCGGTAACATTCACCACAGTTCTGCACATATCAAGTGGCCTGTCTATGGCAAAAATCAGGGCGAGCCCTGCTTCCGGAATACCTGCCTGTGCCAGTACAATAACAAGCATAACCATACCTGCACCCGGTACCGCTGCACTGCCTATTGAAGCCAGGGTTGCAGTAGCAATTATTCCCATTTGAGTACCAAAACTGAGGTCCATACCAAATGCCTGTGCTATAAAAACAGCCGCCACGGCCTGGTATAGGCTGGTACCGTCCATATTAATGGTAGCACCTATGGGTAAAACAAATGAGGTTACTTCTTCATCAACCCCCAGGTGCTCTTCTACTCTTTCCATAGTTACAGGCAAGGTTGCAGCACTGGAGCTGGTAGAAAAAGCCAAAAGCTGTGCCGGTGATATGCCATTAAAAAAGAATCCTGGTTTCTTTCCAGTAAACACAAAGACTATAAGTGTATAGACTACCATCATCAACATCAGCCCTATTAATACACTAATGGCATACATTCCCAATGCTTTAAACAAATCGGTGCTGGGGGCTTCAACTACCAGTGCAGCTAACAGGGCAAACACTCCATAAGGCGCAGCTAACATAATAAAATCAATAAGCTTTAATATTACTTCATTAAAACCATCAAAAAAGTCTTTTACCGGTTTTGACTTTTCTTCCGGGATTAAAATAAGCCCAATACCGAACAAAATGGCAAAGAAAATAACTTGTAACATATTGCCATTATCACTGGCAGCAAAGAAAATATTTTCGGGCACCAGGTCTTCCAGTGCTTGTAACGGACCGGATTCTTTTTGTTTTTCTGCTTGAGCTATACGTGTATTGGCATCACCACTGTAACTTTCTATAAGATCATTCCGGGTATCTTCAGTAATAGATCCTCCCGGCTTTATAACATTTACAATTCCAAGACCTATGGAAACAGCAATAATTGTAGTAATTACATAGGTAATAATAGTCCTCCCTCCCATTTTAGAGAGCTTGGAGATATCTTTTAAATCTGAAATCCCTTTTATTAAGGAGGCTAGAATCAGGGGAACTGCTATTAGTTTAAGGGCATTAATAAATATATTACCAAAAGGTTTTATCCAATCCGTTACAAATTGAGGACCCCATTCAAAACGCGTCATTATTAAGGCAAAAATTACCCCAATTACCATTCCTAACATTATTTGCCAATGAAGCGCAAGTTTTTTCATGTAATTCTAAATTTTTGAAACTTTATTTAGTAAATAATAATCTGCAAGTACCAAAGCAGCCATAGCTTCTACTATGGGTACAGCACGTGGTACTACACATGGGTCGTGCCGGCCTTTTCCCTGCATCTGAACTACTTTTCTTTCCTTATCAATGGTTTCATAGGATTGTATTAAGGTTGCTACAGGCTTAAAAGCTACCCTGAAATATATATCCATCCCATTGCTAATACCTCCCTGTACACCACCGCTGTAGTTCGTTTTGGTAGTTCCGTCTGTATTAAATGTATCGTTATGCTCACTTCCTTTCATCTCACAGCCTTTAAAACCGCTTCCGTACTCAAAACCTTTAACTGCATTTATGGACAACATTGCTTTGCCCAACTCAGCATGAAGTTTATCAAAAACCGGCTCACCCAGTCCCACAGGTACATTTTGGATTACGCAGGTTACAACACCACCAACGGTATCCCCTTTTTTCTTTATTTCTTTAATATAGGCTTCCATTCTCGAAGCCATCTCACTATCGGGGCATCTTACTGCATTTTTTTCTGCATTTGAAAGGTCGAGCTGTTGGTACGGTGTTTCAAGATGCATTTCTCCCACCGATGAAACAAATGCATTTATCTTTACATCTTTCAGTAATTGTTTGGCAATGGCGCCGGCCACTACCCTACACACAGTTTCACGTGCAGAGCTTCGTCCGCCTCCCCGGTAATCGCGAAATCCATATTTCTGATCATAGGTATAATCGGCATGTGAAGGCCTGTAGCTGTCTTTTATATGCGAATAATCGTGTGATTTCTGGTTTGTATTCTCTACAATAAAACCTATGGAAGTGCCTGTCGTTTTATTTTCAAAAATACCCGAAAGGAATTTAACTTCATCCGCTTCTTTTCTTTGTGTTACAATTGAGGATTGCCCGGGTTTTCTCCTGCTCAGATCAACCTGAACAGCGTTTAAATCTAATTCTATTCCTGCAGGGCATCCGTCAATAATGCCTCCTAAAGCTTCTCCGTGTGATTCTCCGAAAGTGGTTACTTTGAAAAGTGTTCCAAAGGAATTTCCAGCCATATATTTTGTTTTAAACAAAAGTAATTTTTAAATAAGAGAAACAAAAATTATATTTTAAGTTAATTGGGTTATTGAGTTATTGAGTTATTGGGGATTCGGCCCTTAGTTTATGGCTTGAAATTTAATTGCCACTGATTTACGGATATTTGTTAATTGTTAATGGGACGAGTAGTTTTAGTCTTGTGTCTTGTGTCTTTGGTCTTAAGGCCCCCTCTAGCTCCCCCTAAGGGGGAGGATTGATTTTTGGTGACACTTAAAAGAATTATAACGATCGGTATAATAAAGTTATTCAGTTATTGTGTTATTAAGTTATTACTATACACTCCAGTCTTGAATCTTGAGTCTTGCATCTCTAGTCCCCATAAATCACATGAACATCCCTCTCAAATCTGCATTCTACATTCTGCATTCATAATTAAACAAGCGCTTCCTTCAAAATGGTCACCGGATGTTTTGCTACTATTTCTGTGCCGTCAAATATCTGATGCCTGCAGCTTGTTCCGTTTGCAGTTATAATAGTATCCTTATCCGATTTTCTGATAGATGGGAAAAGTTGCAACTCTCCTATCTGCATGCTTACATCATAGTGTTCTTTTTCATACCCAAATGATCCGGCCATTCCGCAACAGCCTGAATTTATGATGGTAACGGAATGGTTTTCAGGTAAATTAAGGATGTCGAATGTTACTTTTTGATTAGACAAGGCTTTTTGGTGACAATGGGAATGAATTTTAATTACTTTGGTTTCTTTACTAAATTGAGATGAAGTAATATTTCCTTTTTCAATTTCCATGGAAAGAAATTCTTCTATTAAATAAGAATTTATAGCCACAGCCTGGGCAGCAACAGGATCATCGGCCATTCTTAAATACTCATCCCGGAATGACAAGATAGCGGAAGGTTCTATACCTATTACAGGACAGGCCTGCGATACTTTTTCATTTAACTGTTGAATGTTCCTGTTTGCCAATTTTCTTGCCTGTTTCAAAAAACCTTTTGATATAAAAGTCCGTCCACTTTCACCATAAAATAATTCAATTTCATAACCTAACCCCGATAAAAGGTCTATTGCATCTTTACCTATTTCAATATCATTATAACGGGTAAATTCATCTATATACAATATTACTTTGCAGTTTTTAACTAATTGATTTTGTTTTGTTTGAAGGTGTTTATTAAAATTAAAACTTGAAACTGTAGGAAGCCTTCGTTCACTTGCAACATGAAGCATTTTTTTTATTAAATTACCAAAAAAGTCACTGTTTGAAAGCATAGAAACACGACTGGACAATGCATTCAGTTTCGTGTTATAAGCAAACGCTTTATCCCTGAGTGAAGTACCATTTTCTTTTTGGTACTGATACAGAAATTCGGCTTTAAGAGTCGCAACATCCACATTACTCGGACATTCACTGCTACAGCCTTTACAACTTATACATAAATCCAGGACTTCTTTAAGTTCTGTATGGTTAAACCGATTTTTCTTTTCGGAATGTGTTAAGAATTCACGCAGTGCATTTGCCCTGGCCCTGGTTGTGTCTTTTTCATTTTTTGTGGCATGATAACTGGGACACATTACACCTTTTGATAAATGTGTTTTACGACAATCACCGCTACCATTACACTTTTCCGCAACCCGGAGTATCCCCCAAGAATCTGAAAAGTCTAGTAAAGTTTCTATCTCCGGTTCTTCCCGGTCCGTTTCATACCGTAATGATTCATCCATGGGAACAGGATTCACAATCTTACCCGGATTGAATATATTTAGCGGATCAAAAATCTCTTTTATTCTTTGTATAATTTTATAATTGTCCTCCCCGATCATAAACTCAATAAACTCTGAGCGTACTCTTCCATCACCGTGTTCCCCGCTCATAGAGCCTCTGTACTTTTTAACTAAATGGGCAACATCAGTGGTTATTTGCCTGAATAATTTAACGTCTTCACCCTTTTTTAAATTAAGAATTGGCCGCAAGTGCAGTTCACCTGCCCCGGCATGTGCATAATAAACAGCATCCTGTTCATATTTTTTCATTAAAGCCGTGAATTCTTCTATATATGGAGCAAGGTCACTTAAGGCAACTGCAGTATCTTCTATGCATGCAACAGCTTTTCTGTCACCTATTAAGTTACCAAGCAAACCTAATCCTGCACTACGCAACTCAAGAGCCTTGTTAATATCATGATGATAAAGAGTTGGGTATGCATAACTTAAACCGGTTTCTTCAATAGTTTTAATTAGCTTCAATCTTTTTCTTTCCAGTACCTTTGCATTATTGCCAGACAGTTCCAGCAGTAAAATGGCTGCCGGATCACCTTCTACAAAAAAACGGTTAGGCAGTTGGGATTTATTCTCCTTCGTACAGTCCAGGATCACTTTATCCATCATTTCGCAAGTATATAAGTCATGCTTCATTAAAGGAGCTACAGCACGGCATGCTTTTTCTACGGTATCAAAATGTGCTGCAATCATCACACTTTGTATTGGTGGCAGATCATCCAACTGGAGCTTAATTTTAGTCGTAAAAGCAAGAGTTCCTTCACTTCCGGTAAGGAGTTTACAAATATTAAAATCTTCCCCTTTTGGATTAAAAGGTTTTTGTTGAATAAGCGCATCTATGGCATATCCCGAATTTCTTCGGTGTATTCGGGTTTTAGGAAAATTAGCTTTAATGTTTTTCTGAACCGACCCCGGAGCAAGTTCTACCTGCAAAGCCCTGTATATATCACCTTCTAAAGTTGGAAGTGTAGTCTTTTCTTCAAATTCATCATTATTGAGTGATTTAAAAATTACTTCACTGCCATCACTTAACAATGCTTCTATTTCAAGAACCTTATCACGTGTAATGCCGTACTTTATGGAGGTTGTACCACTTGAATTATTGCCGGTCATACCGCCTATTGTGCAGCGGTTGGAAGTAGATGTGTTAGGGCCAAAAAATAAGCCGTAGGGCTTTAAATATAAATTCAACTCATCGCGGATTACACCGGGCTCAACAATGATTGTTTTTTCGTCTGTGTTTATTTCTATTATTTTGTTCAGGTATTTTGAAATATCAACTACCAACCCATCTCCTACACATTGCCCGGCTAATGATGTACCTCCGGCACGTGGTATTAAAGGCACTTGATTCTGTGCTGCAAATTCAATAAGATATTTTATGTCGTTTCTAGTTTTTGGGTAAGCAACACCGATTGGTTTATTTCGATAAACAGAAGCGTCAGTAGCATAAATTGAGGTAAATAATTTATCGAAATATATTTCACCTTCAAGTAAATTGCGTAACTTCGTTGTGTAATTTTTATTAATCATGAGTATAAGATTGAGAAAAAAACCTAAATTAATATCTTAAACTTAACGAAACAAAATTTATATTCTATGAAAAAAGTGATTTTATTTGCCATGTTTGCGGTAGCTTTCGTTACAGCAGGCTATGCTCAGTCAATTTCAAAAAATGCAATAGGTTTAAGAATTGGGGATAATGACGGATTTGGAGCAGAAGTTTCCTATCAAAGAGGTATAGGAGATAATAACCGGTTAGAATTTGATTTAGGCTGGAGAAGCTCTAATGACATTGATGCCTTTAAATTAGCAGCCTTATACCAATGGGTATGGAACATAGATGGCGGATTTAACTGGTATGTTGGTGCTGGTGGTGGTGTTGGTAGTTTTGATACTCCCTATCACAATGGTACTTTTGTGTTTGCTGCCGGTGATATAGGTATTGAATACAATTTTGATATCCCGCTTTTAATCTCATTAGATATGAGGCCGGAAATTGGTTTTAATGATCGATACAGTGATGACCTTGATCTGGATATAGCACTAGGTATACGTTATCAGTTCTAAAATGTATAAATCTGTAAAATTAAAAAGCCTTCAATTTGAAGGCTTTTTTGTTATTTCATTTTTGAATTACGACTTAAAGCTTAACTTTGTAAAAAATAACATAGTATAATGAACAGAATCTTAATTTTAGTTTTATCAATGGTTACATTCATATCATGTAACAAAATTGAAGAAAACACATATGAAATAAGCGGGACCATTGCGGGTATAGAAGATGGTAAGCAGGTATATTTGCATCAACAGATACTAAACGGCAGGCCCGTACCTGTAGATACTACAGAAGTGAAAAATGAAAAATTTTCATTTAAAGGCAAAGTTGAAGAACCTCGTTTACATTACCTGTATGTTCAGGATATACAGACAGCTTTACCATTTATAGTGGAAGAAGGTAATATTGAAATGGAAGTTTACAAAGACAGTATGGGTTTGTCTAAATTGTCAGGAACACCTTCTAATGATGATTTAGCAACTTACATTGCAAATTCGGCAAATCTCAGAGGGAAAGTTAAAGCAATAAGGGAGCAGGTTGAGCAAGCTAAGCAACAGAGAGATGAAGTCACCATGACTACCTTGAATGAAACATATGCTGAAATAATTGAAGAAGGCAAAAACTATGACCTGGATTTTATAAGATCTAACCAGGATTCGTATATGGCTTTGCTGATCATGGAACAAATGTTAGGAACTAATTCTAAAACTCCCGCAGAAATTTCACCGTTGTACGATTCATTGAGTGTTGCTGTTAAAGAAACAGAAACAGGAAAAGCTTTAGGGACTAAGCTTAAAGAGGCTACCAGGTTAACAGAAGGAGCAATAGCTCCAGAATTCTCCGGGCCAACACCCGATGGAGGCGTTATTGCATTAAAAGAAACATTAGAAAAAGTAACTATTGTAGATTTCTGGGCAGCATGGTGTAAGCCTTGCAGAGTTGAAAACCCGAATTTAGTAGCACTTTACAATGAATATAATGACAAAGGACTTAATATATTAGGAGTATCGCTTGACCGTAAAGCGGAAGATTGGAAAAAAGCTATTGAAGAAGATAGCTTAACATGGAGTCATGTGTCTAACCTGCAGCATTGGAATGACCCGATTGCTAAACTCTACAATATAAGATCTATTCCGGCTACATATCTCCTGGATTCAGAGGGAAAAATAATTGCCAAAGATTTAAGAGGACAGGCTTTATATGATAAAGTTGCAGAACTTCTTAACAAATAATCTTTTTTGTTTAAAATTTTGAAAGGTCCCTCACACAGAGGGATCTTTTTTTATTTGATTTTTTTAAATATACAATTTGAACATTTAAAAAAAATTATAAATTTGCGCTTTCAAAAAATTGAAATTAAACAAGCGGGAGTAGCTCAGTTGGTAGAGCGTCAGCCTTCCAAGCTGAATGTCGCGAGTTCGAACCTCGTCTCCCGCTCAAAAAAATTATTTTAATTTAACCTCTATCCAAAAGGTAACAAATTGAAGCTGTCTAAAAAGACAGTTTTTTTTGTATAAAAAAGTTAAGGATCCTTAGTTTTAAGCATGAGTACTAATGTAGTATTCAAGTATTAACAAGGTCAAATTAAACCTTCTTCCACCCAGTTACGATGATTTGGCACCAAAATCATTCGGTTTGAATAATAGATCACAACCTTAATAATGCAGCTTTAAGGGCTTAATTTTCTAAAATCAAAACCAATTAACTCTTAGCTCATTAACTAATAACTTTTCCCAGAGTTAGAATGAAGCTATATGACCTAAAATAAAAAGACCGTCTGATATTTTTAGATGGTCTCTATATCTTCCCCATTTTCTCCAGTACAAATAAAATTACTATGGGGATAGCAAGAAGAATCACCATTAATGTGTGTTGATATATAACCGCGGGATACATAATTAAAGTAGCGGCATAACCGCCCATAGCACCCCCAAAGTGAGCAGTGTGGCCAATATTCCCTATCCTGCTTTTCATTCCGTAAATAGAATATAGTAAATACGCAATACCAAATACATAAGCTGGAATAGGAAGTGCAAAATACAAATACAGCTCCATATCGGGTCGTAATAAAATGGCGGCGTACAATATTCCCGTTACAGCCCCACTGGCACCCACCGCACTGTAATGGTATTCATCTTTATGAAATATCAGAGACAAAAAACTGCCAAAAAGAAGACTTATAAAATATATAATCACAAATTTAATATCGCCGAAATAGTGTATAACTACCGGGGCAAAAAAATACAGGGTAAGCATGTTAAAAAATAAATGGGTAATATCAACATGCAAAAATCCGGAACTTAAATGGCGAATGTGCTGGCCTTTTTTAATGGCTCCGATATTAAATTTATATCGCTCAAAAAAACTAAAATCATTAAATCCTTTAAATGAGATGATAACGTTGGAAAGTATGATAATTATAACAGCAATGCTTAAATTCATTTGTGTTGTGCAGTTTGGATTTCAAATATAAATTTTATTTAATCATTCCTTAAATTATATTAAATAATTTATCTTCGTCTGCTCAAAAATAATTTATTAAATGCAATTACTTATTTATGTTATTGTTTTGCCTCTAATATGGTTTATATCCATACTCCCTTTTAGATTATTTTACTGGTATTCGGACTTTGTACGTTTTTGGATTTACAGGGTTTTTGGTTATCGTAAAAAAGTGGTAAGGAAAAATCTCCGGCTTTCTTTCCCTGAAAAGTCTCTGGAAGAAATTAAAGCAATTGAAAAGAAATTTTACGTTCATATGTGTGACCTTTTTCTCGAAATGGCAAAATCATTGACCATATCAGAAAAAGAAATTAAATCCAGGTTTAAATTTACAAATATTGAACTGGTAAAGGAATATGAAAAATTAAACAAAAGTATCATCTTTGTTTGTGGTCATTATGCCAGTTATGAATGGGTAATTTCTATGGGGTATCATGTTAATCACCAGGGATTTGTTATTTATACCCCCCTGGCAAATAAATATTTTGACCGTTTAGTTAAAAAAATACGAATGAACCATAATTCATCACTACTTGCACGTCATGAAGCGATAGCTACTATGGTTGAGCATAAAGAAGAAGGTTTACTGGCAGCGTATGGAATGGCCAGTGACCAGAGTCCACAGCCTCATAAAGCACATTATTGGCGTGAATTTATGGGGATTAAAGTGCCCGTCATTACCGGGCCGGAATTCCTGGCTAAAAAATTGGATTACCCCGTAGTGTTTATTGATATTCAAAAACCAAAACGGGGATATTATGAAGCTACTTTTAAGCTTATTACAGATAATCCCAAGGAATGTCCGGATTATACAATAACGGATCAATTCACCGACATGCTGGAAAATCAAATTCGCACAAAGCCTGAGCATTACCTGTGGACTCACAAGCGGTTTAAACACAAAAATAAAGTGCCAGCCGAGTTTAAGGATTAACTTCCCAAAGGTTATTAAATTCCCGCAATCGCTTTTATTTCTCCAATAATCTTATCAGCTAAATTATCAGCTTCCTGTTGACTTTTAGCTTCCGTATAAATGCGTATTATAGGTTCTGTATTTGATTTTCTCAAATGCACCCAGTTTTGAGGAAAATCAATCTTTACACCGTCTATGGTGGTTATGTTTTCATCAGAATACTTCTCCTCCATCTTTTTCAGGATCAAATCCACATCTAGTGTTGGGGTAAGCTCAATTTTCTTTTTACTCATAAAATATGAAGGATAAGAATCTCTTAATTCCCTTACGGAAATTCCAAGATTGGCCAAATGTGTTAAAAACAAAGCTACGCCAACCAATGCATCCCTTCCGTAATGGATTTCAGGATAAATAATACCCCCGTTTCCTTCACCTCCTATAATTGCCTTATTTTTTTTCATCATTTCCACCACATTTACCTCACCTACAGCCGAAGCTTCATAACTCCCGCCATGCTTTTCTGTTACATCCCTTAAAGCACGGGAAGATGACATATTAGAGACTGTATTTCCCTTTGTTTTACTTAAAACATAATCTGCACAGGCTACCAACGTATATTCTTCACCAAACATCTCGCCATCATTACATATAAAAGCCAGCCTGTCTACATCAGGATCTACTACGATTCCCAGATGTGCTTTTTCTTTAACCACCAGGTTGGAAATATCCGTTAAATGCTCTTTTAGAGGTTCCGGGTTGTGTGGAAAATGCCCTGTAGGCTCACAGTACAATTTTATAACTTCAACACCAAGTTGTTCCAATAACTGTGGGATGGCGATTCCTCCGGTGGAATTAACACCATCTACTACCACTTTAAAATTTGCAGCTTTGATTTTTGCCACATCAACCAGGGGTAGGTTTAGTACTTCTTCAATATGAATATCAATGTATAAATTATTTGTAATTACAGTTCCTAAATCATCTACTTCTGCAAAACTAAAATCACCACTCTCGGCCATTTCAAGTATTTCTGCGCCATTATTTCCACTTAAAAATTCACCTTCAGCATTTAAGAGCTTCAAAGCATTCCATTGCTTGGGATTGTGGCTTGCGGTAAGGATAATGCCTCCATCTGCTTTTTCCATAGGGACTGCAATTTCTACAGTGGGTGTGGTAGACAAACCAAGGTCAATAACATTTATTCCCAACCCTACCAGGGTTGAAGAAACCAAATTCTGGATCATTTCACCGGAAAGCCGTGCATCCCTGCCTATTACAACAGTTAATTTGTCTTTTTTAGACTGCTTTTTAAGCCAGCTTCCATAAGCTGATGCAAATTTCACGGCATCAACCGGGGTTAAGTTATCACCTATCCGGCCTCCAATAGTTCCCCGTATTCCTGAAATTGATTTTATTAATGTCATTGGTTAGTTTTTTATATTGATGTGCAAATATACAATTACATGATAGTTTTGTTTGTTACGAATGCGTAAATTTAAACAATGAATTTTCTTGCTCACATTTATTTATCTGGTGAAAAACCCCTGGTTAAAGTTGGTAATTTTATGGCCGACAGCATCCGTGGGAAAAAATATATGACCTATCCCGATGAAATTCAAAAGGGTATATTGCTACACCGGTGGATTGATACTTTTACCGATGCACACCCAACCGTAAGAAAAAGCACAAAAAAACTTCATGCTAATTACAGCCATTACAGCGGTGTAATTGTGGATATTTTTTATGATCACTTCCTCGCAAAAAACTGGAAAAACTATTCGGAAGTCCCCTTAGATACGTTTGCAAATGACTTTTATAACCTTTTAGGCATACATTATGACATCCTTCCGCTTAATGTAAAAAAATTAATGCCTTATATGATCGCTGATAACTGGTTATTGAATTATGCCAATAAAGATGGTATTGCCCGTGTATTGAATGGAATGAACAGGCGTACACAAAACATATCTAAAATGAATCTTGCCATTGTTGAACTAGAAAGGCACTACGACGAATTTGAAGCCGAGTTTACCAGTTTTTTTGATGAACTTATTGCTTTTTCAAAACACAAACTTGAATCTTTATGAGAAGAGTATTTACAGCCATCCTTAGCGTACTTATTTTTTCGTGTAAGAGCAGTAAAGAGATAACAGGAGCTACCGGATTGGTCACTGATAAGGCCATGGTGGTTTCCGCTCGAAGTGAAGCTTCTGAAATAGGAACTCAGATTCTTGCCCAGGGCGGTAATGCTTTTGATGCTATGGTTGCTACCGAACTGGCTTTAGCTGTTGCATACCCGTATGCAGGTAATTTGGCTGGAGGCGGATTTATGGTATACCGACTAAAAAATGGCGAGATAGGCGCACTGGATTACCGTGAAAAGGCACCATTGGCATCATATAAGGATATGTACCTGGATTCTCTGGGAAAAGTAATTCCGGGCAAAAGCTGGTACGGGGCCACAGCTACCGCCGTGCCGGGAACTGTAGCAGGTATTTTTGAAGTCCATAAAAAATTTGGAAGCCTTCCTTTTAATACAATTATTCAACCCGCTATTGATCTTGCCGAAAGAGGTGTCAGGGTTACCCATAAACAGGACAGCACCCTAAAATTCTATAAAAAACAGATCCTGGAAGTAAGCGGCGACAGTACTTTTTTTGCAAGGGATTTTAAGAAAAACGATACCATAAAATACCCGGCATTGGCCGAAACCCTGAAAAGGATCCAAAAAAACGGTAGGAATGAGTTTTATAAAGGTAAAACCGGCGAAAAACTAGTGAAATTTGTTCAAGAGAAAGGTGGCTATATAACTCTTGAAGACCTCGAAAAGTATGAAGTTAAATGGAGGAAGCCAGTGGTTTTCAATTATAAAGAATTGAAAGTGATCTCCATGTCGCCCCCAAGTAGTGGTGGCATTACCCTGGCACAGATCATGAAAATGATTGAACCTTATGATATATCCAAATTTGGACATAACAAAGCAAAAACCATCCAGGTAATTACCGAAGCCGAGCGAAGGGCTTATGCAGACAGGAATTATTTTTTAGGGGATCCTGATTTTGTTAATATCCCTACAGCACAGTTGCTGAATGATGCATATTTAAAGGCGAGAATGGCAGATTTTTCTTTTGATGCTCCTACGCTTTCATCCGAAGTATCACACGGTAACATTGAAATAACGGAGAGTAATGAAACTACCCATTACTCTATTGTTGACCAGTTTGGGAATGCAGTTTCTGTGACTACAACCGTTAACGGGGCCTACGGTTCTAAGCTCTATTGTGATGAACTGGGTTTCTTTTTGAATAATGAAATGGATGATTTCAGTTCCAAACCCGGTACACCAAATATGTTTGGGCTTATTGGAGCTACGGCCAATAGCATTGAACCGGAAAAAAGAATGTTAAGTAGTATGACTCCGACCATAGTAGAAAAAGATGGTAAATTATGGATGGTTCTGGGAACCCCGGGAGGCTCTTCAATTATCACCTCAGTGCTGCAAACTATCTTAAATGTATATGAATTCGGAATGACCATGCAGGAGGCAGTTAATGCTCCCCGTTTTCATCATCAATGGCTGCCGGATGTTATTATTATGGAACCAAACCGGTTTTCGGAAGAAGTTAAAGTAAAACTTAAAGATATAGGTTATAATATTGATGAAAATGAAATGGTTATAATCGGTAAAGTTGACGCTATTTTAGTACAGGAAAACGGAAAACTGGAAGCAGGTGCCGATAAACGGGGGGATGATACGGCTGTTGGATTTTAGATTTACGATTTACGAAGTACGATTGAAAATTTAAAATAAAGTCTGGTCAAATGTAATATATA
>CALGUD010000093.1 GCA_937901915.1 uncultured Flavobacteriaceae bacterium | reverse complement strand
ATTGTTCGGCTACGATAAGAGGGGAATGATTAGGAAGCATAATTCCACCGGAACCAACCCTTATTGTTTTCGTGCTACCGGCAATATGACCAATGAGAATAGAAGTAGCCGAACTGGCAATACTGATGGTATTGTGATGTTCGGCCAACCAAAACCGTGTATAGCCAAATTCTTCTGCTTTTTGTGCCAGTTTCAGGCTGTTCTTAAAGGTTTCTGCCGGATTACTGCCCTTAGACACAAAGTCTAATTCCAACAGTGAATATGGAATATTTTTTGAAGTCGGTTTCATATGAATCATTCTCATTTATCTAATACAAAAGTACTGCATATTACCAGAGTACTTTGGAATTTGACTATAATACAATGTTAAAACTGACTCTAAGATTTGTATGTCTCTGTAATAAAAAAGAAGGAAGGGGGAACTTAAGGTGAGCTTTTCTGCTACAATGATTGTGACCGCAGTTAAATAAAATCAGGCTCCTGTAAAACAAGAGCCTGATTATATAGAAAGTTCCTTTATTATTTTTTAATACCGTTTCCGGTAGCAGCCCAGTAAATACCACCATAGATATGATGTAAAAACCAAGGGTCGCTATATACTTCGGCAATATGTCCTAAACCGGTATAGAAAGAACGTCCGCCATCAAACTCCTGGTACCAGGAAATAGGATGGTAACCCATACCTTTCCCTTCTTTAGGCCCCCATTTAGCATAGGGTTTATATGTGGTTTCATCAATTGCAAGCAAGACCCTCAAATCTTTAGAATATTCTTCTTTTTTAAATTCATACCACTCATCTGTCCACATAAAACGCTCCGGGAAAATTTCCATGCCCGGAAAATTAGCGTCTTCTACTGTAATCATAGCGGTTTGTTGCGCAGGATGAATAAGAAACATTTTTCCCACTAACTGGTTGTACCATGGCCAGTCGTATTCTGTGTCTGATGCACTGTGAATGCCTACAAATCCTTTACCCGACTGAATGAATTTTTTAAAAGCAGCTTCTTGTTGTTCATTTAAAATATCTTCTGTGGTATTTAAAAAAATTATGACCTGAAAATCTTTTAAAAATTCATCCCTGAAACACTGCTGCGCATTTTCATTCCAGTGTAGTTCAAAATTGTGACGGTCTGCCAATTTTCTTATTGCATCTACACCTTCATTAATTGATTCGTGATGATACCCTGCCGTTTTAGTGAACAGCAACGCTTTGAATTGCTTTTGTGCAAATCCATTAAACATCAACAGTGTAAATGTAAATGCTAGAATTATTTTTTTATTCATGATTATTAGGTTAGTTGTTGTTTAGTAATATTAGCTATAACTATGTTGTAAACTCTATTTTTCCAGTTTATAGGCAGAAACAGTGTTCTTAAAAAAGTTTGGCACTAAAAGAATGTTTTTATCGGAAATATATTCAATGTCAGCTGCACTTATTTCATCGGCCGTAGTATCTAACATTAATTCCTTACTCCAGTCCTCATTTATAAGGTGTACGAGCCCGTTCCAGCTGGATACCAGGTAAGTGCCATCACCAACAGCTACAATACCGTCGGGATTGTTAAGACTATCAGTCTGCTTTGTCATTTCCCCGGTTTCCGGGTCGAAGGTATTCAAGGTTTTATCATTCCATAAAGCCACTAAGAGTTTACCATTAACTGCTAAAAGGCCATTTGGACCTGCAAGACTGTCTTTAACCAGGCTTACCTTATCATTTTCAATAACGTGTATGTCGCCCTTATTGGAGTCAGAGAAATAAATTTTACCATCCGAACTTACGGTAATATCATTTAAAAATTCAGATCCTTCAACATGATATTTTTTTAGAATTTCACCGGTTTCAATATTTATTTTTACTACATCATCTATGTCAGTTACATAAAGGGTGTCTTCAATTATACCCATTCCTTTAGGCGCATCTAAACCTTTAATCCACATAGTATCAGTTATTTTACCCATAAGGTCTACTTTAGATAGAAACCCATTTCCATCAATACTATCAGGTTTTCCTGCTATATTAGATACATAAAGAATGTCTCTTTTTTTATCATAAATAACAGATTCGTTTGTCGTAAGAAGTGTGTCGGTAGTCCATTGATGAATAAGTTGAGGCTTTTTAGTTTCTACGGCCGTACTGTCTGTTTTATCGGTTTCAGAATCAGACTTTTTGCTGGAATTTTTACAACTGCTTAGTATAAGAACACAAGCAAGAGCTACTAAATTTAAGTACTTCATAGTGATTTTTCTATTGGTTATTAGATACTAAAGATAATACATGAAGATTAAACAGCAATTTTGTTAACGTTTGTTTTAGATATAATTGATATTTCAATAACGAAAATGGCTCCAATAAAATGTGTAGTAGTCATGGTTTATTTTATGTTAAAATTTTAATTGGAACACAATTATATATAACTTATTTTTATCTGAATCAGAAAGTTGAACATAAAAGCCGAATCTTACTCAATTTTTTTTTTATATCTTCATCTTTATTAAATGAACAAAACTATGCTAACCAATACAAAGATTACAGTAAAACGAATAGTAGCATTTGCTATTTTTTTTAGCTTATTGCTAACCCTTACTTTTTGTAAAAAAGAACCCGAAGTAAAGGTTGTAGAGCCTGAAGTAGAAGAACAATTTACCTTTCCAAGAAGTTTGCCTGAAGAACAAGGTGTATCATCACAAAGTATTATAAAATTAATTAATGAGATAGGAAAAAGTGAAATCCAGTTTCATAGTATTATGATCCTTCGTAACGGACATGTAATTGCAGAAGGTTGGTGGGATCCCTATAAGCCCGAGTATAAACATCAGTTATATTCTTTAAGTAAAAGTTTTACTTCTACAGCAGTGGGATTGGCGGTAAAAGAAGGTTTGTTCTCTGTTGATGATAAAGTCATTTCTTTTTTTCCGGATGATGTGCCGGTGGAAGCTAGTCCCGAACTTAATGCTTTAACTGTAAAACATTTACTTACCATGTCTACCGGGCATAGTGAAACCGCTATTGATAAAATGTTCAAAGTAGAAAACAAAAGCTGGGTAAAATCTTTTTTAAATGCACCTATTGAACATGAACCTGGGACAAAATTTGTGTACAACACTCCGGCCACATTTATGCTTTCGGCAATAATACAGAAGGTTTCCGGTGAGAAACTAATTGATTATTTACAGCCAAGGCTTTTTGATCCTTTAAATATAACGGATGCGGACTGGAAAGAAAGTCCCGAGGGTATAAATACCGGAGGCTTTGGTTTAAGGGTAAAAACAGAAGACATTGCCAAACTTGGACAACTCTATTTACAAAAGGGAAAATGGGAAGGCGAAGAAATATTAACTGAACAGTGGGTAAATGATGCTACAAGCAAACAAATACAATCTAATCCCTGGAGTAAAGAATATGATGAAACAAATGATTGGGCTCAAGGTTACGGATACCAGTTTTGGCGAAATTTCCCGGGTGGTTTCAGGGCAGATGGTGCCTATGGCCAGTTTTCTATAGTGATTCCGGAGAAGGATTTGGTGGTAGCAATTACCGGCGAAAGTTTTGATATGGGAAAAAACATGAAGCTTATATGGGATAATTTATTACCCGGTATAGAAGACGAACCCCTGCCTAAGGATATTATTGGAGAAGTGGAGTTTGAACAGGCTTTAAAGAATTTAGCCATTGCTCCACCAGTTTTGATGGACACATCAAGTGTAGTGAGTAAGATAGCGAATAAGCAATTTACATTAGAAGAAGATAATGAGTTGGGAGTAGATACAATGTTTTTTATTTTTTCGGAAGAAGGAGTATGTAAGCTTATTGTAAATGAAGGAAAGGAGACTACTGAGATCAATTGCGGACTCAATAAGTGGATTGTAGATGATAACGAAAAAAAAGTGGCCAATTCCTTATTTCCTGTGCCCAACCGGATTGACTTCCCATCCAAAATTGCTGCGAACGCGGTATGGGTAGATGACACAACCTTACAGTTTACCTGGCGTTTCCTTGAGAATGTTCATGGAGACCAGATTACTTGTAAGTTTGAAGGTGAAGATTATGAAAAAGTAACTATTACTTTTAATAATAGTGTGGCCGAAGGGAATGAAGAGAAAGATCCCAGAAAACCTTTGACGGGAAGTGTAGGAGTGAAAATAAACAGGTCTAAGTAATAAAGAAATTCTATTATAAATAATAAACCTCACAACTTAATCCGGAAAGTTGTGAGGTTTTTATGTTTAAGATAAAAACGCGTTTGTTAATCTTATTGTTTTATAAGAAATTGTACCCTAAAACAATAGAAAAAGTATCATACTCGGAAGTCCAGTAATTATATTTATCTATTACAGTTGTACTAAAATTATATTTAAATTCCACGTTTATTTTGTCATTATAATCAAAGCCAACACCAACGGCAGGGTTAAATCTGAAATCCAATTCAATACTCTCATCAACCTGATATTGTATTTTATAAGAAAATTGAGTGCTAAGCGGAATGCCGGCTACGTAAGAGCCTGTTAAAAATATTTTTGAGTTATCATTAAGAAAGAAATAATGACGTAATCCAAATGATATATCAATTGCAGAATACTCCACACTGGCATATTCAAAGGTAGTTTCACCTCGCTTATCCGGTTCATCATCTTTAAAGTTTTGATAGTACGATTCTAGAGCTACGGACCATTTATTTTTGTTAAAAGGTAGTATATATTCAAATTCCAACCCAGGCCTTAAACTCATTTTACTCCCATAATCAAAATCAGCTTTGAGATATGGCCCGTACTTTATTACAGTTAATGAAGAGAAATTTACACCCATTTTAACACGTAAATTAAATAAATCCTTCTTCTCTTTTTTTACAAGAGTTTCAAAATCAGGATCATTGCATTTATTTTCTTTAATAAATAGCCGTGTTAAACTTCTTTCTGTATAGTCAACATTCTTAATATCATTAGCAGTTAACTCTTCGCAGTTTAAATTGTTTAAAATTTGTTGATGGTACATTTTATTCTCTCCAATTTCATTTCTACCATTATCTATTAAATATTTCTTATATACCAATTGTTCGGCAGGTGTATTATCGGTATTAATAAAAAAGCGTTTTATTCTACCATCTTCATAAACATATAAGTTACTATTTCCTTTAACTAATACTTTTAAGAATACTGTTTCTTTAACAAATGCAGGATTTTTTTCATTAGTTAATTCAGTTACATGATTGCTGGATTTATCAATCTGGACCAAATACCGCTGATATATGAAGTTTGATACACCAAACTCTTTAATGGTTTGGATAGTGCCGGTTTGTTGCTCAGAATTTTCGTTTAACTTATATTTAAATTCTGTTGGATTGTTTTTCCAGTCAACGTTTTTAATTAAACACTCAGTTCTTTGGTCTGCATTGTCAATAAAATAACCCTTTTCAAAGTTAACTTGAGAGTAGCTATTAATACTAAAGATTATAGCTATTATAAATGTGAATAATTTTTTCATATATAGTATTGTTAGTAGGGTTCAGTTAAAATAACTACGTAACGTCCTTGTAATTATTTTACATATAGGGTGTAAAAGTAGAATTATTTTTAAGATAACTTATATAATTTAATTTAAATGTGAGATTTTTCACCCATTTGTGCGTTTTATAATACTGTGATTGATGCAGAGGACATAAAGGGTTAATTTTTTCCGGTGTAGTGATTCTCTAAAAACTAAATCCTAACTGAAAAGCAAACCGGTTGCCATCATCAGAATTAAAAAAGGAAAAATCAGCACTTAAGACCTGGCTTGCAATTACATAAATTCCACCGCCAATCGAGTCATGCCAGTTTTTAGAATTTTCATCTGGAACCCATACCCGACCAAGATCATATCCTCCGTAGATCCCTATTTGGAGAGGCAAGAATGAAGTTTTAAATGAGTTAAAATTGTAACGTACATCACCGTTAAAAACCAAGCTGTTTTTTCCGGTAAAACGCTCTAAACGATAGCCGCGCAAACCTGTTTTTCCACCCAATTGTGCACCCTGGTAAAACTCAAAGTCTTCTCCAAATCGAATTTGGGTGGCCACGTTGGTTTTAAGGACCAGCTTTTTATTTTTGCTTAAACGGTTATGGAAACCGAGATTTGAATTCAGATATCCAAAACTATTGTTTGTGTCCGAAAAATTATGGGTATAGCCGGTATTTATATTAAATTTCATTCCCCTGGTGGGGTTTAAGGGCTCATCGTAACTTTGATATGTATAACCAATTTCGGCAGTTGTAAAATATTTGCGTTCAAAAAAAGTTTCATCGGTACTAATATCACTGAGAAACCTATCTTCTGTGTTGTCTAACTGAATTCCTTCAAAACGTAATATCCCACTAAACCTACTTCCGTAATTGGATCGTTTTATTGCGCCTACATAGCCCATCAAAACACTCATCCTAACACGGTTGTAATCTAATCCTAACTCATCGTCAAAATTCTCGGTTTCATTGCCAATACCAAAAAAATTACGTGTAAAATTCGCTGTGGTTGCTTTGGCTCCGTAAGCAAGGTTTGTGGTTCCAAAAGTATTGGTCAGTTCTCCGTCATACCTGAATTCCAATCCTTGGGTAGCAAAAAAATAGTTAGCTGTAAACGCATTCCATGTCGTAAAAGGATCACCTTCAAATTTATAGTTTCTTTCTTCATATCTTAACCCAACTTTTACGCCATCATCCGGATTATAACCTATGCTAGGTAAAAACGTTCTGGTTTTAGAAATATCTCTTTCAAATGTGAAAATATTGTTTTTATAGATGTCTGTAAATTTTTCTCTGGCACCATTATTAAATTCAACGGTATTCTCTTTGGACTTATGGTCATAAATTATCACTTTTTTACCCTCATGAATACGGTATGTATCATTATTTTGCCCTCCGATTAAGCGTACTTTAATGGGATTTTTAGCTTTTTTATTAACTTCAAAAATATCCGTATCATCCAGTCCGTAAATCCATATTTCTTTAGTAACATCGGCATGAAACGTTTTATCTACCATTAAATCAGTTTTTTCACCTCCTTTATTCCTATATATTTTCACGTTGGTTTCATTCCTGGAGGTTCTTATTACCTCAATGATATCATCTTTATCAGTGCCTTTCAGAATAGCTGTTTTATTTACTATTTTAAAGTAATCGCGGGCGATATCAGTCAACAAGGCCCTTCTCCCTTTTAATTTCTCTTTTATAAGGTTAGTAGTGGTAGTATCTATTTCTACAGGTATTGCTGTAAATGCTTTTTCTATGACATCATCGGTTAAATGTTCCTGGATATATTTTGCTTCACGAATCCAGTCTTCTTCTATCGCGTTTGGTAGAAGAACACGATCCATAGGAAGTGCGGCCGCATTAAAGTATTCGAGATTTTTAAGCTCGCTTTCATAGGGCTGTATCATTTTAGCGGGCGATATTAAAGTTCTAAGTGACCCAAGAATAGCTCCGTCATAATGAGAAAATGCCTGATCTCTGTCGCGGGGTATGGGACGGTATATTTTGCCGTCTTCTGTATCAAATTCTGCCCATCTCCATTGATCTTCGTGTCGGTCCCAGTCACCAATAAGCATATCAAACATTCTTGCTCTTATATAAGCTGACTCATCAAATTTATACTTTTCATCTTGCCTTAAGTTAGAAAAGAGTTTATCGGTACTTTGTATGTCATCTGGTGAACCAAAACTGGGTTCATGACGATGTTCCTTTGCAGGCCTTTCTTCAATCATATACAATTCATCACCATAATCCTGATTATAATCTCCCAGGGCCGGTTGTTTGGGAATATAATATACTTCCGGATTGGTATGGTATATGTTTACGGCATCAGATAAAACATTAACCACATAAGGTGTATATGGATGTGAAGCAGTATATAAATCCAAAAGAAATTTTTCAGGGAGTGTTTCAGATAAGTCTTCATTATCCAGTACTTTTCCTTTAAATGCAACAGTTTGTAAAAACTGTACGGCGTTTTTTTTAATGGCTCTCATATTAAACTCCCGGCCATTTTTATCGAGTAGGCGTAAAGTTTTTGTTTGGTGTCCGCCTCCCATCCTTATTGGTTTTAAGCCACCATATAATGTATCCAGCAGAGCTACTTTGGCTTTTATTTCAGTACCATATATTTTACGGTAGTGATCACCCCAGAAACTTTCATAAAAGTCTGTTTTCTCAGTCTCCTCTTTACTATAGACTGCAGTTTTTACGTATTCAGGATATGTTTCAGGAAATTCCCTATGCAGAGAGGCTTTTTTTGGAGGATAAATTTCTGTTTGATATACCAATTCATTTTTCCCATGGTTGTTTACGTAATACCTGATCCAGGAGGATCCATCTTTAAATACATCTAAAATGGCAAGGCCTTGTTTACCGTGAACAAAGACTGCATCTCCCGTTAATCTCGCTGCAGAAGCTTTTGATCCTGAACCTGCTATAACCTGGGGTATATCATTAGAAATAATATATTGCAGCGAATGTTCGTGTCCTGATACAACAATTACTTTCTCGTCTTTATACTTTAGAATAGCCTGTAACCAGGTTGCAAGCTCACTGTAACGTTCGTTTTGTAGATCTTGTTTAGAAACCCCACCGGATTGGCGTATATGATTGGCCAGCATTCCCAGTACTGGTACGGGTATTTTACGTTGTGAGGGATACAATTGCTGTCTGGCAGAAAAATAACCACCATGGGGGCCATAGGTAAATAATGGATGGTGAATTGCCACAATAATTGTTTTACCTTCACTTTTCTTAATCATACTTTCAAACTCAATAAAGAATTTCTCCCTGGACTTTATTTCACATTTATCATTGATGCCGGGGTGGGCATCCCAATTTTCGAGATACCATTGTGAATCTACTATAATCAAATGAATACTTTCTGAAACTTCAATTTCATCAAGAGGGCATGCATCATCGGGCCTAAATATATTTTCTCCTTGTAATTTTCCTTCAAGGTAATCTTCCTGTCTTTTAAGGCCCTGAATGCCTTCATTATACCAATCATGATTGCCTGGAATAAATAATACTTCACCTTTAAAATCCGAAACTGTGTGAAGTTGAGTATTAAGCCTGTGCTCAGAAACTTGCCGTTTGGGATCGTCTTCCTGTGGCAAACCTTTAGGGTAAATATTATCTCCCAGAAAAATGGCATAATCTCCTTTTCTTACAGTATCTATAGCTTGTTTAAATCCTATTAAGCCTAATGAGGTTGATCCTAATTCAGAATAGCCTGCATCTCCTGTAAGGTAGAATGTTTTTTCAATCTCATTTTCTTCAGGATATTCAGCCACTGGGACTTCTTCTTTATATTGTGCTTTATAAGTAGCACAACTTGTTATTAGAATTAAAAATAGAATGGTTTGGATTAAATATTTTATACTCATTTTAAATATTGAAATGATAATTTTGTAATATTAAGTGTTTTCATACAAATCAATGAATCCAAAAGAAATTATTTATGTCTGATATAATAGCTAAGGTTGAAGTTTATGTTACTGAATTACTGTCTGACAAATTGGATAGTAACTATCTTTATCACAACTTGAGGCACACACAACGCGTGGTTAAAAGTACTAAAGAATTAGTTGAAAGCTGTGAAATTAGTGATAAAGAAAAAGAAGTATTATTAATTGCAGCGTGGTTTCATGACGTGGGATATATAGAAAGCCATGCAGATCATGAAGAAAAAAGTTGTGAGATAGCAGATTCGTTCTTAAGGGATCATAATATAGATGATGAAACCATACAAAATGTATGCAAAACTATTCGTGCTACTAAACATGTTGCCCAGCCAGAAAGTAATATAGAAAAAATGTTACGTGATGCAGATTCGTCACATTTTTCAGAAGATACTTATGCAGATACATCTGAATTGTTAAGGCAGGAACTTTTAAGGCTTGGGATTGTTAATTACACTTCAGAGGAATGGCGAAAAGAGAATATAAGCATGTTATCTTCAGAACACCAGTATTTTACTGTGTATGCTCAGCGGGAGTGGCAACCCAAAAAGCTGGAAAATATTGTTAAACTTGTGCAAATGGAGAAAAAAGAAGAACAGCGGATGAAGAATGAGCAATTAAAGGTAAAACTTAAAAACGAAAACCCTGAACGGGCAATCCAATCCTTATTCAGAGTAACCTTAAGAAATCATATAAAGCTTAGTGATATAGCCGATACAAAAGCTAATATTTTACTTTCGGTAAATGCTATCATCATATCACTGGCCCTGGCAAATCTCATTCCAAAACTTAACAGCGTTTCTGATACACATTTAATTGTGCCCAGCATGATATTGATCGTATTTAGTGTAGTATCCATCATTTTCGCTATTTTATCTACCAGGCCAAACGTAACGAGTGGTGAATTTACAGATGAGGATGTGGCGAAAAAAAGGGTGAACCTGTTATTTTTCGGAAATTTTCATAAAATGCCTTTCAGTAAATATGAGTCAGCACTCATGGGAATGATTGAAGATAAGGAATACATTTATGAATCCCTTACCAAAGATTTATACTACCTGGGGGTGGTATTGGCCAGAAAATATAAGTTGCTAAGAATTACCTACACTATTTTTATGATTGGTATGATTGCATCTGTACTATCATTTTTAATAGCATTTTCACTTATTTAGCAATTACCTTCATCAAGTCATCATAGGTGAGCAGACTTTTATTATCGGTTTGTTTATAAAGTATGCCTACCAACATTGCTTTAAGGCCACTGATTCCCTGGAGGTCTTCAATTTCATAAATATTCACATCATCAGAAAGTACGCCTTTGGCTTGCAATAACTTTATGTACCGCAGGTATTCTTCTTCATCTTTTTTCTGACTGTAAACAATGCTTATATATCCGGGCTTGGTAATACGCTCTTTTGTGCCTTTTATAAAGGATTTATCAATTCGCTTTTTTATGACTTCGTAACGTGCATTATAAGTGCCATCTACATCAAAATGTTTTTCATCCATTCTGTATTTTATAGATAACGGAGTGCTGTGAACAAGGATCATCGATGCAACATCCAGTTGTACAGGCAAAGTGGGCTTTACATTATAATGTTCATTTTCCATGACACACATGGTTTCAAGTTGCCATAACTTGAGGTTTTGCAGATACACCTCGCTGAATTTCTTTTCATTAGAAATTGAAGAACCAATATACATATTATGTTCTACTCCATCAGTTTTATATCTTTCAAAAAAATGAGGGAACATTTGCTGGGCAGCAACTTGTTTTTCATCAATAGTACGTGCCAGTTTTTTATTAATAGCCATTACTGACTCATCATAAGCTTTTCTATAATTATAAATAACCTGACTATCATTTATAGTTTCAAAATATTTATTTACAAGCTTTTTTAAGGGGTCGCTTGTAGTTTTTACGTGGTCCAAAGCCGGATGAACTTCATCTGTTAGAAAGTTAATAATTAACTGTTCACTACTTGTTTGAAAATCTTCCCGAACTTCTTTTAAAAAAGATTTAATCCTGAAATTGTATTCTTCATAAATAGGTAAAGAATCCTGTTTAGAAGCGCCAATGAAAATTTCACTAACAAGGTCTAACTGCGTAACAAGGTCTTTTTGAATAGCTTCATTTCTTGCTACCGAAGAATCTTTTATGTCTACCTGGCCGTAAAGAGGATATACTTCCTTAAATACTACGTCTTTAAACGAAATATTATTGCCTTTGCCTCTTTCCCGCAAAAAATGTTTAGCTTCCTGTTCAAATTTCCATTTTACACTGGGATGGATAGAAGTGCATTCTTTTTGAATTACGGCTTCTATCATATTCTCCTCCTCATTTTTTGTCCTCAATATGGAAGTAGTTATATAGGGCATAACATCGAGAAGCTTGCTGGCAATAACACTGTTTAACTCATGCTTGCGGGGAGAGATAAGTTCCAGCACCCCTAATAATTTATTATCGCTTCTTATAGGGGCTAAAACGGCACTTTTAATACCCTGGTCCTTAAAAGTTTGATAAAAACACTTATTTTCTGATAATTCAGCATGCTTCTCAACATCTGAAACTGAGAAAATTTTCCCCTCATTCAATAAAGCTTTATATGAACCATTACACAAGGCTGTTTCACACTCTTCTTTCGTTTTTTTATTTAAAAGAAAACTGCTTATTTCAGGTTTATTAATTGTTTCAAAAGAATTTGTAGAAGGTTCATATGCTGAATATCCTACTTTAATATCTTTAATATTAAAAAGCGACTGAAAAATTTCCTGGAAATTATTCATACTCCCATTATCATTATTAAATTCCAGTAATTTGGTTTTTAAATCAGAAATGGATGAATCCTGTGTAATATCAAACATATTGGCAATTACAAATCCTTTACCTATCCAGCTATTTGGCGGAAATTTTTCTTTCCATAAATCTAAATTATCAAAATTATCAAGCAGTTCTTCAACATCTTTATCAGTCACTTCAGGTGCTTTATCGGTAGGCAAAAACTCCATAAAATCAGCATTATATAAAATGCGATAATGTTTTATAATTCCATTAGCATCCGGGATATCATAATATAGTGGCCTTTTAAACTGCAGTTCTATATTGTAATACCGCGATAAAATTACGGTGCAGATAAGAATGTACATATGGCCTTCCGGTAAATTCCGGAGTTCTAATTTATATTTACTTCCTGCGCTTTTAATAATATTGGAAAACCTTTCAGAAACATTAAAAATCACATTTTCAAAAGGAACACCGGCAGCTTTTATTTCATTGGTTGTAAGTAATTCTGAAAACGTGTCCTGTAGAATTAATTGTATTTCGGTTTTGTGTTTTTTTAAAAGTGACAAATCACTAAATCCTTCCCTAAGTTCAGGATAAGGTTTTTGTGCCAACAGAATTTTTTTAGCCCAGCCAGCAACAAATTCATCTTCACTTTTAGCCATTTCCTCATAATGCTCCAACAATTTGTTAAAGCTTAATTTAATAAGCAGAGGTGAGTTATTTAAATTACTTGTCATTTGTTTTTATTGCCTTTGTCTAACAAATTTACGAAAACTAACGTCAGCGTGGTGTTAAATACTTTAACAGCCCAGGAATAATAAGAAAAGACAGTAGGGTAGGAGATCGGGAACAAGACTTTAATAGAAAATTTCTTTATGTCATTTTTTTTTAGATATTTATAAAAATTTAATTCAATGTCTTCTCAGACCAGGTTAAGCAGAACTTACAAAGATGCACAGCAAATAGAGTTTGATGATACATCTAAGTTTATAATTTTTAGTGATTGCCACAGGGGTGATAATAGTTATGCTGATGATTTTGCTAATAACCGAAACATTTACTTTCATGCAATTAGTCACTACTATAAAGAAGGTTTTTCTTATATAGAATTGGGTGATGGCGATGAACTTTGGGAACATTTGTTTTTTAAAACCATCTTTGAAGCACATAAAAATGTTTTCTTACTTTTAAAAAAATTCTATGATGAGTGCCGGTTGTATATGATTTATGGCAATCATGATATGTCTTACAAAAACCCGGAAAATGTAAAAAAAAATTATAATACGTATTTGGATCCACACATTAATAAAGAGGTGCCATTTATGCCAGGGCTGATATTTCACGAAAGTTTAGTGCTGAAACATAAAACTACAGGACAAAAGCTTTTTTTTATACATGGGCACCAGGCAGACTGGTGGAATTATAAATTTTGGAAATGGAGCCGTTTTATGGTACGTATTTTGTGGAAACCGTTACAGATTTTCGGAATAGCCGATCCTACAAGTCCTGCAAAAAACAACACAGAACTGATACGGATAGAGCGTCGGTTAAAAAAATGGATTGTTAACAACAATAATCAGCTTACCATTACAGGCCATACTCATAGACCGCGATTTCCCGATCCGGGGGATATTGCTTTTTTTAATGATGGAAGTTGTGTGCACCCACGTAGTATCACGGGGCTGGAAATAGAGAACGGACGGATTACCCTTATTAAATGGTATACCGACATTACTGATGAAGGTTATCTGCGAATTGTAAGAACAGTGTTGGAAGGGCCTCAGAAATTAATTAATTATAAAACAGAATAGGAATGAAAAGAGTTGTTATATATATTTTATTATTTCTTTTTCACGGATTTATTTTATCTCAGGATAATTTACAAAATAAAAATGTAGAAGAGCTTAAAGAAATGGGTAAAGATTCGCTTATTAAGCTAGCATTAAGTTATATGGATAACAGTATTGATGCCTCTCAATACAACATCAGGGTTTTATCCAATGAAACTGAAGTGATAGTATCATTCCGTATACCCATCAAGTACATACCTTATAATTCGGAATATTTTTATGATGCTTCAGTAGATTTAAGTAATGATTTTATTTCATATGCCAATTATTCAAACCCGGAGGATTATCAAAGCAATACTGTTGCTTTTTATACTCCAAGAAGAGAACATAAGAAAAACATAGAATTTATAGTAAATGCTATCAATAAGAGTGAAAATAAAAATATTGTACCGGTTAATCTATCTGATTTGAAGGATGATCTAATAATCCGTGAAAAACCGGATCATTATAATGTTGAATATGTATCTGACAATTTTGACCAGGCATACAAAATAAATAAAGTATCAGGCAAAATATATGACCTTATAATGAGCAATCTTGAATCGGATCCTAACGGAAATGATGTAATTGAATATGAGGAAGTAGAAGATTAAAGGGTACGCATTAACTTTTCTTTAAAAACATTGTTTTCAACACAAAAGTACTTTTCCCTACCCTGCATTCTACATGTTCCTCCTCATCAGTTAAACGGATATTCTTAATGGTGGTGCCTCTTTTCAGGGTGGTAGAAGTTCCCTTTACCTTCAGGTCTTTTGTTACTTTTACTGAATCTCCGTCGTTTAATATATTACCTACACTATCTTTTACTTCCATTTTTTTGGTTTTAATTTAGACAACAAAGATAATTTATTTGCTGATTTATAATGGAAATAACAAACACTCTCTGGATTTTTAACTGGGAAATACGGAGTTTGTACTATAAAAATTTAATTTTGTAATAATTCATTTGAGTTGTAATGAATAAAGATTACCACCACCTTTACTTTCGTCAGTTATTAGAATAGTGTTATTGTCTGTAAAAGAAATTCCTTCTTTCTGGGAGGAATGTTCCAGATTAAAGGTGTCAATATCCCCGGAATAAAAATTATCGTTTTCAAAATTAGAAAGTATCCATAACCTGTCATGGCCCAGTAAAACAATTTTACTATTGTCCGGGCTAATGTCTGCCGCAGTTATTTTACAATGTTTTGGTTCTTTACATGTTTTGTAAGTTGCAATAAGTTGAGCATTGTGATTTCCTTCTTTGGTGGGAATTTTATAGAGGAAAGTGGTGCCGTCAAAATCAGAAGAACGATTTTTTGTAAACAAATAAAAGTTGTTATTTAAATAAATAAAAGCCTCCACATCGTATAGCCTTTTACTCTTTTCCGGAGGAAAGTCTTTTTGTTCCGGGTAATTAAAAGTAATCTTCGTTGATTCGGTTTCTTTCTCTTCTATTAAATCGGGGTTTGATATTTTATAAATTGTAAGATCTTGCCGTTTGTTATTATTGTTTCCAAAATCGCCAATATAAAGGTTACCTTCTTCATCTTTAGTGAGTTCCTCCCAATCAACATTCTTGGCTTTTTCAATCATAATCTCTTTCTCAATCGCTCCTTTATTATTGACGCCATAGATATGACCTTTATTGCCGCTGTCGTTTACCATCCATATTAACCCATTATTTCCTATTTTTTGTATGCCCGATACTTCACTCAATGTTTTTGGTAAGTCGGCTATATGGTTTAATTTACCGTAATTCTGAGCACAGGAAACAACTACAATAAAAAGCACTAATAATTGAAATATAAACCTCATTTTCCGTTAATTTGCAGTGAAGTTAAACATAATAATTCAATGAAAAGTTCTCTTTTAAATACGCTATTGCTTTTATCGGTTTTTATTTTTCTATCCTGTAAAGAAGAAGAAAAATCAACAAATAAATTCACCAATGACCTTGTACATGAAAGCAGTCCGTATTTATTACAACATGCACATAATCCCGTAAATTGGAAAGCGTGGAATAATGAAACACTTGAACTTGCAAAAAAAGAAGATAAGCCCATTATTATTTCAGTAGGTTATTCTTCATGTCATTGGTGTCATGTAATGGCCCATGAAAGTTTTGAAGACGAAGAGGTTGCCAAAATAATGAATGAAAACTTTATCAATATTAAAATTGACAGGGAAGAACGCCCCGATGTAGATCAAATTTATATGAATGCCGTGCAGCTTATGAATAACGGAAACGGGGGTTGGCCGTTAAATGCCATAACACTTCCAGATGGAAGGCCTTTTTTTGGAGGTACTTATTTTACAAAAGAACAATGGATTGAAACTTTACATAAAACCATAGACCTTTTTAAAAATGAAAGAAAGAAAATAGAAGAATTTGCTACCCGGTTGCAAGGAGGAATCGAGCAAATAAGCCTTATAGAAGCCGTTGAGGAAGCCAAGCCTGTTAATGATTCCACACTGTTGCTTATGCATGAAAATTGGAAGAAATACTGGGATTTAAAAAATGGTGGAATTATAGGCAATGAAAAATTTATGATGCCCAACAATTATAGTTTTTTACTTCGATACGGAGTTCAGAATAATGATGAGGAAACGTTGAATTTTGTGAGACAAACATTGGATGTAATTGCGCTCAAAGGTGTATATGACCATATAGGAGGTGGATTTTACCGTTATGCAACGGATAACGAATGGAAAGTGCCACATTTTGAAAAAATGCTATATGACAATGCACAGTTGGTAAGTCTTTATTCCGATGCATACTCTTATTTTGGAGAGGAACGTTACAAAGAAATAGTAATTGAAACACTTCAATTTATAGACCGGGAAATGACTTCTGAGGATGGACTTTTTTACGCAGCGATTGACGCCGATAGCGAAAAAGAAGAAGGTAAATTTTATGTTTGGTCAGAAGAAGAATTGAAAAATATTTTGGTTGATGATTTTGATTTGTTTGCTGATTATTTTAATGTAAACGAACAAGGGCTATGGGAAGAAAATAAATATGTTTTTATCAGGGATAGTTTTGATGCAGATTTTGCCGAACAGAACGATATTACATTGGATGAATTAAAAACAAAAGTAGCATCGTGGAAAGAAAAATTGCTGGACGTAAGAAATAAGAGGATAAAACCAGGCCTTGACACCAAAGCACTAGCTTCATGGAATGGACTCATGGCAAAAGCGTATGTTGATGCATATAAAGTTTTAGGTAATGAAGAATATTTAAATAAAGCGACGAAAGCCTTAGACTTTATTTCAGCTAATTTTATGAATTCTTCCGGGAAATTATACCATTCGTATATTTCAGGAGAAGCAAGTATAGATGGTTTTTTAGATGATTATGCACATATCGCGGAAGCATATCTGGCACTGTATGAAGTTACCTTTAATGAAGATTATTTAAACGCTTCTAGAAAATTAACAGATAAGGCTATTGAAGAATTTTTTGATGAAAAAACAGGCTTGTTTTATTACAGTAAAGCTGAAAATCTCATTACTAAGTTAATAAAAACTGAGGATGGAGTGATACCTTCTTCAAATTCGGTAATGGCAAACAATCTTTTTAAATTAAGCCACTATTTTGGAGAAAAGTCCTATGCAGAAATGGTTGACAGAATGTTAGCCGTTATCAGACCGAATATGGAACAGTACGGCGGTAGTTCCAGCAATTGGGGCCAGTTGGTCTTAAATGAATTAAAACCTTATTATGAAATAGTTGTAGTAGGGGATAAGGCTCCGGAAAAAGCATTGGAAATGTACAAAAAATATATTCCCAATGCTGTATTTGCTGGCTCAACAAAAGAAAGTAACATGCCACTCCTCGAAAATCGTTTTCAGGAAGATGAAACCTATATCTATGTATGCCAAAACAGGGTGTGCAAGTTACCGGTTACGGATGTTGAGGTGGCGGTTAGTCAACTCAAGTAGTGTTTTTGCCGGAAGGTTTGCTTTCATCAACTTTAACATACTAACCCAATTTTGGGGCAAAATAACCATGATTAAATTTTTTCTATTTATAAAAGGTTTTCAATGCTATAGGTTAATTTGAATTGCTGCCCTGCTGTTGTGGTAGGGACATTTCCACATACCTACTTTTTCGTCCTTATGATTATAACTACCGTTTTTATCAATCAACCAAAACCATTCCCCATATTTATGATCGATAACTTTGCCCTCTATAAAATCCCATACTTTCAAAGCTACATTTATATATTTTTCATCATTTGTAATTCGAAATGCATAATACAAACCTACAATAGCTTCAGCTTGTTGCCACCAATGCCTGTCCGTATCAATGTGTCCGGTTTTGGTATTTATTTCATTCATTACAGCTCCATCCCTGTCAATTGCTTCAGAAATAAAGGTGTTTGTAATTAAAATTGCCGCATCCTGAGTTCGTTTAAGTAATCCCGGATTATTTAGAATCTTGGCAGCTTCAATAAGAAGCCATGCTGTTTCAATATCATGTCCGTAGGAATATACTGTACTTTTTAAATTCCATTGATTATCGAAAAAAAGGTCCAGATGTCCATTGTCCCGAAGAAACTTGGTGAGAAAAACATTCACCAATCGCTCAAGTGCTATCTTCACATTTTCTGTCGGATATATTTTGTATAATATAGTATAGGCTTCCATAATATGAAGATGTGTGTTCATTGATTTGGCTTCATTCTCATCTTTTTCACTAAGTCGCATGTCTTCAACAGGTCTCCATTCTTCATTAAAAGCTTCTATGTATCCCTCATTCGCAACATCAAAAGCATATTTTTCAATCAGGTAAAAAATTTCTATGGCCCAGTTTTTAGCTTCTTCATCATTGGAAAACAGATAGTATTCAGACAGGGCATAGATGGTAAATGCCTGTGCATAGACCTGCTTCCGTTTATTAACCGGATTACCTTTGTAATCTACTTCCCAGTAAACCCCACCATTCTGATTATCTTTAAAATGAGACTTTATATAATTATAGCTTCTTTCGCAGAGACCTTTATACCTCTTATCACCATAAAAGTTAGATGCAGCAGCAAAAGACCATAATATCCTGGAATTAAGGATAATCCCCTTATTTGCTTCAGTTTTTTTGATGTCCGGGTAATCAATATGGCCAATAAAACCACCGTTCTCATTGTCCGGGGTATTATTTTTCCAGTATGTAAGTATATTATTTAATTCGTTTTTTAATAACGATTTTAAATTCTCAAGCTTTTTCATTAATCTAATTTAGATATCAGAACCGTTTTTGATACAATTCCAATACTGTCTATCATCAGTTTTCTTTGAATTCATATAACTGTTGTATGTCCTTCTGTAGTAAAATATCCTCATTACTCACAAATTCTATAAAATTTTCTGCACTATTGTGGCCTTTAAAAGGAGCATAATGATGGTCATTACTGGCATTTCTCCACACCAAAGCATATGAGGCTCCACTGTTTTTTACAGCTTCATAGAAAGTCTCTGTCCACCAATTATTTTCGGGGATTATTTCCCTACCGGTTTCAGTAAATGCAAATGGTTTGTTTTTGGCGGCTGCAATATATTTTATGAGTTCCAGGGCATTGGTGGTCATTTTTATATAATCGTGGTTGCCTGAATCATAAATATCTATTCCAAGCATATCTACCCATTCATCTCCCGGATAGTTTAGCAAATATTCGGTGTTATGATAAATTTTGTCAGGAGAATACGTATATAATAAATTATGTACATTATGTTTATCTCTTAGAAGCTCCACAGTTTCTCTAAAAAGTTGTTTATATTCTTCAGTAGTACGGTTTTCGCCTCCCCACCAGAACCAACTGCCTGTCATTTCATGCCATGGACGAAAAACTATTGGTATTAACTTACCATTGTCATCTTTTAAATCAAGAAAAAAATTGGCAACTTTTTCTATATACCCTTCAAATTTTTTCTTGAATTCAGTGTCTTTTAAAATTTGTGAAACTGCAGGTGTTTTATCCCAGGAGTTGCCATCCGTTACAGGGTTATTTGCATGCCAGCTAATAGTTATAATACTACCATTTTGGTGTGCTTCCTGAATAAGTTTTTTCATTAAATTAAAATTAACCGAATCCAGGTTCATTTCTCGTCCAATTTCGAGATCACCAATTTCAAAGCCTATAACAGCTGGATGATCACCGGTGAGTTTTTTTATGTCACTTTCGCTGGGAAAACCTGAATGTTTCCATCCAATACCATAAGCTGTGGCATCCTGATGGCCAAAAGCAATGCCTTTTTTAGCGATGTTTACTAATTTAGTATGAAGTGCTTTTGTTTCATGCGTTAAATCCTGGTCTGTAAACATGGAGTTGTCGTCTTCTGCAACTTCAGTGTTAACTATTAATTCTGATTTTTCAGTCTTAGTTTCACAATTAATAAGTAAAAGTGATGTGAAAAATATGTATAGGAGTTTAGATGCAATAAATTTCATTTTTTGATTTTAGTAATATTTTTCAATATTACTAAATAATAGAATAACCTAAAGGATTTTGACTTTTGAGTATAATACTTTGATTTTTTAGTATCAATACGTTTGCTAATTACTTAGAGGTGCTGGTGGAGGTTCATAGTAGCGTTAAGAATTCTTCAAATGATTTTGAAATGAAACATAAAAAAAGACCGTCTAATTTTTTAGACGGTCCTTTTAATAATTTTAAAATAATTTTATTAATATCCAGGATTCTGATCCTCCTCAGTTAAAGCTTCATTAGAGTTTATTTCACCTGCTGGTATAGGAAATAATTCGTGTTTTCCAACCTGGAAGTTATTGAACCCAGTACTTTCTAAATATTCAGATGCAATTCCCCATCTTACCATGTCAGGGAAACGATGTTGTTCGCCGGCTAATTCAACCATACGCTCATGAACGATAGCATCAAATAAATCTGGGCCAGATAAACCAACAACATCAGGTAAATTTACACTTGGCCTTGAACGAACTTCGTTAATATAATCCATTGCAAGACCAGGATTGGTTTCATAAACACACTCAGCCATCATTAACAATACATCAGCATATCTGATTACTTTCATGTTAATTCCAGACTGTTCATCTTCACTTAAATCTTTATAATAGTTTTGATATTTTCTCCAACCTGCAGAGGCCTGAACTCCATCCACCACTAACTGATCAGCAGTAATAGGCCCACCAGCTCCACCAGCATATGTATCGCCAGGGAAATAAAAGCTATCATCATCCCTGGTATCTCCAGCTTCATATTCAGCTAATAACTCATCAGAAGGATACACATTAAACCAATTTAAAAAGCCGTATTCCTGGCCTCTTAATTGCACTTCATTCGGGCCTGCACCGCTAAATCCGGAATTCCATACTGCATCACCACCCATATCATCATCATACGCAACTTCAAATATAGATTCTGGGCCATGTTCTGTTTCTTCCATGAAATTATTGAAATATTCATCTTCTAAACTATATGTTCCATAAATTTTATTAAATTCTGTTATAGCAGCAGATTTATTTCCCATAAATAGATATGTTTTGCCTAATAATGCAGTAGCAGCACCTCTATTTGCTCTTTCAGGCTGTTCAACCGATTTGTCTAAAAGATCAGCTTGAGCATCTTGCAAATCAGCAATAATTTGCTGATAAACATCTGCTTTCGGAGCTCTTGGATAACCAGTTGCAGTTTCAGGGATTGTTGTAATTAAAGGAACATCACCAAATCTTGTAACTAAAAGAAAATAGTAGAACGCTCTTAAGAATTTTGCTTCACCAATGTATTTAGCTTTCCTGGCTGAAGTTAAAAAAGACTCGGGAATAGCATTTATGGCTTCTTCATTTTGAATCACAAAGTTGGCTTTATTTATACCTCTAAAGCAGCTATTCCAATACTCACCTATTGCTCCGTGGGTTGCTGTAAAAGAAAAATTATAATATTCCTTTTTGTCAGCTTCTAAGTGAATTGCTATCATATTTTCATGAGACATATTGTCCATCATAAAATACATATGACGGGTGTATAAGCCTATAGTCTGTAAATTTGCATATACTGCATTTACCGCAGACTCAACTTGTGGTTCTGTTTTAAAGAACGTTTCAGGCGACAATTGTTCAGGATTTGTTAATTCTAAATCATTTTCGCTACATGATTGTATCAGCATCGTGGAAAAAACGAATGCTAAAAATAATTTAATTTTTTTCATATTTTTTTTTTTAAAATGTAAGTTGCATACCTATTAAAACTGATGTTGGCTGCGGGTAATTACCTCTGTCAATGCCATGGTCAAAATTATTTTGCTGGCCACTAAAAACAGCAGTTTGACCAATTTCAGGATCTAACCCGGAATAATCAGTAATGGTTATTAAGTTTTGGCCACTTATATATAGTCTTAATTGTGTAATAGCGTCTGATAGCATATCACCATCAATTGTATAGCCTATGCTTAAATTTCTCAACCTGGTAAATGAACCATCTTCAACGTAACGATCAGAAATCTCTGTATTTATACCGTTAACTCCGTTATTAGCTATCGGAATTGTATTGGAAGTGCCAGGCCCTGACCATCTGTCTAAAACAGCGGTGCCGGAATTAAATAGTCTTGGCATTCCCTCTAAATCATAAATATTAGTATTGAAAATGTCATTTCCGGCTACACCTGCTATAAACATATTGAAATCCCATTGTTTATAATTAGCAGTTAAATTAAGACCGTACGTTAAATCCGGATAAGGATTTCCAATTATCGCACCGTCACCTAATAATGTAATTTCACCATCACCGTTTAGATCTTTATACCTCATATCACCGGGTCCTATAAGTGTTCCAGCACCAAGTGCCGCATCAGCTTCAGCTTGAGTCTGATAAATACCATCCGTTACTAATCCATAGAAGTGAAACAAAGGTTCTCCAACAACAATTCTTGTGATGTTAGCTGTTTCAAAAAAGCCACCTTCCATTTGCTCAAGTTGACCCAAAGAAAGTACTTCATTTTTACTTGTTCCAAGATTTAAATTGGCGGACCA
>CALGUD010000092.1 GCA_937901915.1 uncultured Flavobacteriaceae bacterium | reverse complement strand
CGAAGATGTAGATTTATTATATAAGTGGGAGAATAACATCGAACTGTGGGAACTTAGTAACACACGTACCCCTTTTTCAAGATATATTCTGAACGAGTATATTAAAAATTCAGGAAGAGATATTTATGAAACAAAACAACTCAGACTTATCATAGAAAATTGGCAAAAGAATCCTGTTGGTGCAATTGATCTTTTTGATTTTGAACCTTATCATATGCGGGCTGGAGTTGGCATATTAATTCACGACATTGAAGAACGCAATCGTGGTTACGCCTCGGATGCAATGGCCGCTCTTTTTGATTATGCACTTAACACATTGGGCTTAAAGCAGCTGTATGCCAACGTAACAGCCGACAATGAATTTAGCATCAGACTGTTCGAAGGAATGGGTTTTGTTCAAAACGGCATTAAAGAATCGTGGTTAAAAACCGCCTATGGATGGAAAGACGAATTGTTTTATCAAAAAATTCTTAATTTAAACGCTGTTATAACTTTTCTTATTACCTTTGTTCATATTAAATTAATTGAAATGATTTCAGCAAATATTTTTTTAGGGATGATTGGGCCATGGCAAATAGTAATAGTAGTAGTATTGATTCTGTTGCTTTTTGGAGGGAAAAAAATACCGGAACTAATGAGGGGGCTTGGTAGCGGAATTAAAGAATTTAAGGATGCTTCAAAAGAAGACGAGGAAGAAACCAAAGTTGATCAAAGCAAGAAATAAGCTTTGCAGGTTATAATAAAAAAACCCATTTGCATATGGCGAATGGGTTTTGTTTTTATTGATGTTTTCTTTTTGTTAAATCTGCGGCAGGCGGAAGAGGCTGTCTAAAAAGGTGAAATAAGGTAAATAATAAAGTTACGTGTCAGGTTGAGCGCCCCCGACGCTTCGGGGGAAACCTAAGGTCCTAGTTCTCGACTGCGCTCGAACGGACAGTTTTAATACCTTTTTAGACCGCCTCTTACTTCACAATTCTCAACGATCTTAAAATGGCTTCTAATTCGAACATGAAGTCCCGTTTGTTTGTTGATGGGGCAAAAGTAAAGCCCTCAATAACCACTAACCGGTTATTCTTTTTATCTTCAACAATATAATTTAAAAACGGACCGGCCATCATAAAGTTTTTCACTTCCCATAATCCCCGCGTTTCAATGGTAGGGTAGCCATTAAGTTGAGTGTCAAAAACATGTGGTGCAAATGCTTTTTCTGTAATCATATACATTCCTTCTTCGCGTCCCGGAATATATTTTTCACCAATAGAATCGCGCATTCTCACAATAGTTTCAATTTTTGTGGAATCATTAGGGATGCTGTTTAAAGGCATATCATATGCCAGTATGTTCATGGTCCCTTTTTGTATTTCTCTTTCGATCCAGATAAAATTATCTTCTTCTTTTACAACTTTATATGCTGTAGGCATATTTAATGTTATGCCCAACTTCTCCTGGAGGTTTTTTTCTTTACTTAATGCAAGCCGTATTCTTCGCTGATTTTCTTCTAATTCGTGCTGTTTTAATGTATCTACAAACTCACTTGCATTTTCTTTGATCAAGGAAATTAATTGTTCTTCATCGGGAGCCTGTATTAGTATGACCCTTTGTGGCCTGGCATATACGCTATCTTTGACAGAGGCACCTGCAACGGAATCTTTTCGAACTATAAGTACATTACGGCCTAATCTTGCAAAACCATTAAAAACTGACTTCTGCATCTGGCCTATATTAAAAATAGGCTCTTCCATCCATGGGAAAGCATCAACAGGTGCGGCAAAGTGTTTTCTAACCTCATCTCCAACCTCACCTTTCCAAAGGTCATCTTCTATGACCACGGATAATGAATTTATACCACCTACGGATTCGGGCACATATCGTTGTCCTTCACTCTGCTTACAGGAAGTAATAATTAATAGTAGCAGGATACAATAAAAATATCTATTTCTCATTTATTTAAATTTACGGCATTAACACTTACAAAGTTTTAATTTCATGCCGGGTTTTAAATTAGAGCTACTAATATCGTTCCATTCTTTAATATTTTCAATAGAAATTTCAGAAAATTTCCTGGAGATGCTCCATAAAGTATCTCCTTCTTTTACTTCATATGTTTTTTCATTACCCAGAGAGACCGTTTTTATTTCAGTTTTAGGTTTTGTAACTTTATTCAAAACAGGCTTCCTGGAATGAATGGTTAATCTTTGGCCTATACTTATATTATTATTTCTTAATCCGTTCCAACGTTTAATATCACTGATTCTTACCCCAAACTGATTGGCAATTTTCCCTAAATAATCGCCACTTTTTACACGATACCGTATTTGAGAATCCATTTCCTGAAGTTCAGGCAAAGGTTTTTCGCCTTTTGCTAATTCTGCTTCAACATGGGCATAAATGTTATTTTCATTTGAAACAAATCTTCCAATGGCATCTTTAGGCAGCCTGAGGAAGTAATTCTCATTTTCTATATAGGGAATAATATCCAGTTTGTATGAGGGGTTAAAAAATTGAATTTCTTCTACATTTACATCTACCAATTCTGATATCTGATCAAAAGAGATCATTTTTTTAACATGTACTGTATCCGTGTCAAAATAGATTTTTTCAGGTTTATTGGTTGTAAACCCATGTTCTTTTGCGTATTCAAATATATACATGGTTGCTAAAAAAGAGGGAACATAACCGGCAGTTTCACGAGGTAAAAAAGGGCGTAAATTCCAGTAGTTTTTATAACCTCCACTACGTCTTATGGCTTTGGATACATTTCCGGGGCCGGAATTATAAGCAGCAAGGGCCAGATCCCAATCACCAAAAATTTCATAGAGTTTAGACAAATATTTGCATGCAGCTTCAGTTGATTTTATCGGATCACTCCGTTCATCTACATAACTGCTCACGTCTAAGCCATACATTTTCCCGGTAGCAAACATAAACTGCCATAATCCGGTTGCACCAACCCTCGATTTCGCTCTTGGGTTTAATGCCGATTCAACAATGGCTAAATATTTTATTTCTAAGGGGATGTCATGATTATCCAATGACTGTTCAAACATTGGAAAATAAAATTCACTCATGGCCATTAATCTTGTCATGTGTTTCCTTCTGTTTTTAAGGAACATTTTTATGACACTTTCCAAAGATGGATTGTATTCTATGTTAAAAGGTGTTTTTTGGTTGAGCCTGGCTAGCCGGGCTTTTAAAGTGTCTGTAGGTAACTCTTCATAAATTACCTCTCCGTATTCCAGATCGGCAATGGTGCTGTTAATCGTATCAAAGAGGCCTGACGAATATAATTCCCGCATCCATTTTTTATCAACTTCATTTGCGAAAGAATGATCCTGGAAAACAAGAGAGTCTTTTTTTGTATTGTAATAAACTTTCCCGTCTATTTTGCTCGTAGTAGTGTCAGTAACCTTAACTGTTTTAATATAGTTTGTTACAAGAGACAGGGTGTCTTTAGCCTTTTTTTCTTTTTCAAGGAGATAAATAATCTGTTTGGCTTTTTCTTTAGGGATTTGTGAAAAAGCATGGTTTGATACTATAAAAAGTATTACTGCGAGAAAAATCTTTTTCATTTTTAGTAGATTAAGTATATAGTTTGGGACAAATATTGGTAAAAATCGCATTTTTTTAGATATCATGTGTAATAAAAATGTTAAAAATAAAGAAACCTTACCTGATACATAACGTTTTAGGTAAGGTTTTTTTATAAATTCTCTCTAAAAAGATCTTATTTTAGGATCGCTGCAATACCTGGAAGTGTTTTTCCTTCCAGACTTTCGAGCATTGCGCCCCCTCCGGTAGATACATAACTCACTTTATCTTCGAATCCAAATTGCTTAACTGCTGCAACTGAATCACCACCTCCAACGAGCGAAAATGCTCCTTCTTGTGTGGCTTCATCTATCGCTTCTCCAATTGCAATAGTTCCTTTTGCAAAATTTTCCATTTCAAAAACACCCACGGGACCGTTCCATAAAATCGTTTTTGATTCCAGGATCACTTTTTTGAAATTTTCAAGGGTTTTTGGTCCTGCATCTAATCCCTGCCATCCATCGGGTATATTATTTACATCAGAAATCTGGGTATTAGCATCATTGCTAAAATCATCGGCTGCAATCACATCAACCGGTAGATGAACTTTTACACCTTTCTTTTCTGCTTCAGCCAAAATATTTAATGCCAGTTCTTGTTTATCATCTTCACAAATAGAGTCTCCTACTTTTCCACCCTTAGCTTTCACAAAAGTGTATGTCATTCCGCCACCGATAATTAAATGGTCTACCTTGTCCAGGATATTCTCAATCACAGTAATTTTTGAAGAAACTTTGGATCCTCCCAAAATAGCAGTTACGGGCTTTTCACCACTAGCCATTACTTTATCTATGGCTTCAATTTCTTTGGCCAGTAAATAGCCGAAACATTTCTTTTCCGGGAAAAATTTGGCAACAATTGTGGTTGATGCATGTGCCCTGTGTGCAGTACCAAATGCGTCATTAACATAAATATCACCTAATTTAGAAAGTTTTTCTGCAAAATTTTCATCGCCTTTTTCTTCTTCGGCATGAAAACGGAGATTTTCTAATAGTAAAACTTCGCCGGGTTTAAGGGAGGCCGCGGCTTCTTCGGCTTTTGGGCCCACGCAATCTTCAGCAAATTTTAATTTTATCCCTAGTATATCTGATGAGGTATCTAAAATATGTTTTAAAGACATGTCTTCATTTCTTTCTCCTTTCGGCCTTCCATAGTGACTCATTAAAATAGCGCTTCCGCCATCTTCTAATACTTTAATTATTGTTGGTTTAGCAGCTTCTATCCTGTTCGCATCCGTCACATTAAAATTTTCATCAAGCGGAACGTTAAAATCTACTCTTATCAGTGCTTTTTTATTTTTAAAATTAAAGTTATCCAATGTCTTCATATGCTTTTAGTTAATTGATGCGCAAAGGTAAAGATTTATTATGTTTGGAGAAATTCTAAATTATTTAAAAATCGTTAAATCTGAAACTCTTGTGTAAATCCCGTTTTATTATAACATCGTGATAGTTTATTATATTTGCTGAAAGACTAATGATCAATGACAGATGGCTGCTGTATCTTTAACTGATATTGAACGAATAAAAATCCGCATTCATGCTATTTAGCCAGATTCTTGGACAAGAACATATAAAAAAACATCTTACCCATAGTGCTGATAATGGCAGAATACCCCATGCGCAATTATTTGTAGGACCGGATGGCAGTGGACTTCTGGCAATAGCGGTTGCTTATGCACAATACCTCATTTGTAACAACTCTAATGGCGAAAATAATACGGGGGCGCAAACCTGTAATTTAAAGTTTAATAATTTTTCTCATCCCGATTTGCATTTTGCATATCCTGTTAATAAGACCGCTGAAGTAAAAGTTAAGGAAGTAGTGAGCAATTTATTTGCTAAAGAATGGGTAGAATTTCTTAAAGAGCAGCCTTATGGGAATCTTTTTGACTGGTATAGAGCTATTGGACTTGATAAAATACAAGGTAATATAAGTGTTCATGAAGCACAGGAAATTTATAAAGCCCTTTCGTTAAAAGCTTACGAAGGGGGTTATAAAGTAATGATTATATGGATGGCGGAGCGAATGAATAATTCTGCATCCAATAAACTGTTGAAATTAATTGAAGAACCCCCTGAGAAAACGGTTTTAATCCTCATCACCGAAGACGAGGAGCAAATAATACAAACTATAAGATCCAGATGCCAGGTACTTCACTTTCCACCCTTGTCTGAAAATGCCATTAAGGAGGGACTTGTGTCCAGGGGGATTGATGAACAAAAAGCTACTAAGATTGCTCACCAGGCAAATGGCAGTTTTAACCGTGCCCTTGATTTTGTTAACAGGGATTCAGAAGAATTTATGTTTGAAAAGTGGTTTGTAATATGGGTGCGAAGTGCTTTTAAGGCCAAAGGAAATAAAACTGCTGTTCATGACCTGATCTCGTGGAGTGAAGAGTTGGCAAAAACAAACCGGGAAACCCAAAAAAAATTCCTGGGGTATTGTCTTGATGTATTCAGGCAGGCATTATTGTTAAATTACCAGGCTCAGGACCTTGTTTATATGGATTTTGAAACTGAAGATTTTAAACTGGAAAAATTTGCGCCCTTTGTACATGGTAATAATATTATTGGTATTTCTGATGAACTACAGGATGCTATTTATCATATTGAAAGAAACGCAAATGCAAAAATTGTTTTAACCGATCTATCTATTAAATTAACCCGGTTACTACATCAAAAAGCTTCTTAATTTTTAAGTATGGAAAATTTATTAATTAATATTACGCCAATTTTAATTTTGTTGTTGTTGGCTGTCACCTTTTTGCAAAGCGGTATCGACAAAATAACTGACTGGAATGGGAATATAACCTGGCTTAAAGAGCATTTTGCCAAAACGTACATTATATCTAAAATAAATTTACCTATCTTAACCTTTAACTTAACATTTTTTATTAAAGTTAGGTTGTTAAATTGTTAATATTGGAAATTATAGCCGGGGTATTATGTGTAGTCGGAATTTATATGCTTATAGCGAATAATCAAAATGCTATTGGGTTGTATGGTGCCATATTGAGTTGTGTTGTCCTTCTTGTATTGCTTTTTGGGCAACGCATTGCAAAAGATTATGACGGCGCCCGAACAATAGTTATTTATTTTATACCTGCAATATTTTGTGTGTATCTGTTAGCTAACTAGCAGTGGTTTCTAACAAACTTTGTCTTATAATGGTGGCTGAGGCTCTCGAAGCCACCTTTGTCCTAAATAAAAATCCTGCTTTCAAGATGAAAACAGGATTTATTGTATGACTGAAGCCTTGCTTTTAACGCAATAAACTCTGATATTTTTTTGAATCGGCTAAAAGTTTTGCCGATGTTTCAATTGCCTGGTCACTGGTAAGGTAATGTTCGTACAAACCTTCACGATAGTAATACCTCTTTATGATTTCGTCTTCAATATCTTTCTTAAGAGCTTCTTTATAGTTATCCAATGCATTTAATTTGTTTTTTTCTATGGATGAAAGAAGTGTTGCATACGTTTCCTGTACCTCATTTCCAAATTCGCTTAATTCTCCGGCTTTAACTATGGTTTTTAACTTTTTCTCCACACCGGTTTCAAAATCAAAACCTTTTCCGGTTACATAACTTTTAAATTGCACATAGTCGGAATCTCCAAAGGAAAAACTATTTAAAGAGGGTGCAGAATTTTGGTAATAATAATCAGTAGCATAATCAAAAACCAGGTTATTGGCTACCATTTCTTTGGCAATACTATTTATTTTCAAAGAATTTATTTCTATATCAGGTGTAACACCGCCGCCATCATAAACTTTTCTGCCGTTACGGGTTTCATATTCATTATATTTTTCTATACTGGTCCTGACAGCGTTTCCGTTTTCGTCCCTGTTCCAATAATCCAAAGATTGAATGCATCTTCCACTTGGGGTATAATACCGGGAAATGGTAACTTTTAACTGAGTCCCATAAGTAAGGTTAATAGGGCGTTGTACAAGTCCCTTACCATAACTTCTGGCACCAATAACAACCGCTCTGTCTAAATCCTGAAGTGCTCCGCTAACAATTTCACTTGCCGATGCACTGGTACCGTCCACCAAAACAACTAAAGGTATGGCTGTGTCAACAGGCTCATAATTTGTTGTGTATGTTCTGTTGAATTTTTTTACTTTAGATTTTGTAGTAACAATCAGTTCACCTTTATCAACAAAAAGGTTACAAACATCAATGGCCTCAGAGAGTAATCCTCCCGGATTTCCTCTCAAATCGAGAACAATACGTTCTGCCCCTTGTGTTTTTAAATCTTCCAGGGCTTCTTTTGTTTGAGCAGAAGCTTTTCTATTAAACTTATCTAAAACGATGTACCCTGTTTTTTCATCAATTTTTTTATAGAATGGAACCGCATCGACTTCAATTTCTTCTCGGTTAAGCTTTGTTGTTTGTGTTTTTCCCTGGCGGGTAAAAGTTATTTCAACTTCAGAGTTCACAGCTCCTTTAAGAAGTTCTGAAGCATCATCTTTAAAATCAGCAACATTGATATCACCTATTTTGATAATTTCATCGCCGGCTTTTAATCCTGCTTTGTCAGCTGCATAACCTTTGTAAGGTTCAATTATTAAGAGTTTACTTTTATAATTACGTACAATAGCGCCTATTCCGGAATATTCTCCGGTATTCCTTACTTTATATTCTTCTACATCCTGTTCGTTCATGAAACGGGTATACGGGTCGAGGTCATTAAGCATGCTTTTAATGGCTGTATCCATAAGCTCTGCCGGATTGGTTTCATCAACATAGTTCATGTTGAGTTCTTTAAACATAGTTGTAAAGATCTCTACTTGCTTGGCGATTTCAAAAAAATCATTTTTATAGCTTGCCGATATGAAGAGAAAAGCGGCTGCTAAAACGGGAATTAAAATTTTCTTTTTCATACTAATAGGTTTTTTGTTCAGAGACAAACTTTTGCAAAAGTTTAATCATGCTTTTGCTTATCTCATCGTAGTTTTTGGGAAATTCTTTGCCAATATACAAAAACATTAATGCATATGGAAACTGTATTGTGTTAAAAATGAGGTTTTTATTTAATCTGTAAGCCTCTCTCAATAATCTCTTTATTTTATTTCTATCTACTGCCTTTTTAAAGTTTCGCTTTGAAACCGATACTCCGGCCTGGATCATTGTTTCATCTTTAAGCTCTGTCTGTATATATATTAACTTTAACGGATATTTTGACACAGTCTTGCCTTCGGTAAACATTTTTTCAATAAGTTTCCGGCTTTTAAGTTTTTCTTGTTTGGAAAATTTATAATCCATTTGCAAAAAAACCTCCTAAAAATATGGAGGTTTATATATTTTAACAATTAATAATATCATTCCTGATAAATATTATTTTCTTTATTTATATCTGCCATTAATTCTGACGGGTCTATAACAATAGCCCTAATGCTGGTTTTGGGTTTGTCGATTGTAAATTCATACGTGGGGTATGCCCATGCCCAGTCCGGTAAAACAGTTCTTTCAATATCCTCATAAGGATTGGCTTTTTCTCCTCTCATCATTTGTAAAGGCATATAAAAGGATTCTGAGGTACCATCATTATAAAATACCATTAAATCTATGGGCATTGGCATTAATCCAATACGTTCCATAGTTACTTTTGTATTTTCACCTTCGGCAGAAACTTCTTTAATACCATAATCTATTGTATTGGTAGTTTGCGCAAAGTCTATTAAATACCAGTCTAACTGCATTCCTGATACTTTCTCTGCCGATCGTTTAAAATCATTTGGTGTTGGATGTTTAAACTTAAAATCGTGATAAAATCTTTTTATGGATTTTATTAAATTTTCCTGCCCGATCACATATCCTAACTGTGCCATAAAAACTTCTCCCTTACTGTAGGCGGAGATCCCATAGCCCCTGTTCGTTTCATACCTGTCTGAATGTGTGGTCTGGGGTTGTTCTGTCCCGGATTTTGCAAGATATATATAGTTATTGTAAGCCCCGGAAAACGGATTCGGTTTATTTCTTTCCATAATGATATTTTCACACAGATCTGAGATAAAGGAAGTAAAACCTTCATCCATCCATTCATGCTTGGATTCATTAGTTGCTAAAATATGCTGAAACCATGCATGTGCCATTTCATGAGCCGTAACCCCTACGAGGCTTCCAAATTTTCGTTCCCCGGTTATTAAAGTACACATGGCATATTCCATACCACCGTCTCCTCCCTGGATAATGGAATATTGCTTATAGGGATATTCTCCAATATTTCTGCTAAAGAACTCCATCATTTCGACAGATTTGGGTTGAAGATTTTTCCAGTTCTCTAAAATGTCGGGATTGTTTTTATATAAGAAGTGGAGCATAGGGCCATCCGGCACCTGTACTTTGTCATGAATGTAATCCGGATCTGCGGCCCAGGCAAAATCATGTACTTGAGGAGCTACAAAATGCCAGGTAAGCTTTTTACCTCGTGGGCGTTTCACTTTTACACCTTCGTCTTCATAACCATATCCTATTTCTTCGGGATTTTGTAAATAGCCACTACCTCCAATAATATAGTTTTTATCAATTGTGATTTTCACATCAAAATCTCCCCATACACCGTGAAACTCCCTGCCAATATACGGATCGGCATGCCAGCCCTCAAAGTCATATTCCGCAAGCTTAGGATACCATTGTGTCATGGAAAGGGCAACGCCTTCTTCACTGTTTCTACCTGCCCGCCTGATTTGTAACGGCACCTGTCCGTCAAAATCCATATCAAACTGAGTGGATTGTCCGGGTAAGATTGGTTTGGCCAGTTCAACTACCAGGATGGTTCCTTCGGTATTGTGTTTGATGATTTCCCCGTTTTGCTTTAAAGAATTTACTTTTATATATCCTATTTCTGATGGGGTTAGTTTACTTATGTTGTCCGCAACCCTTTTATCGGGGTCGGCTATGGTAGTAGAACGAACATCCATTTCACTTCCGGGCTGAAAGGCATTAAAATACAAATGATAAAACACTGTAGTAAGTGTATCGGGACTATTATTTGTATATTTTAATTGCTGTTTTCCTGAATATTGATAATTTTCAACATTCATCTCTATTTCCATTTTATAGTCTACATGCTGCTGCCAATATTCAGTATTGGACAAGCTATGCTCATTATTTTTTGTTGGATGTCCGGAATTTATATTTCCCGATGTTACATATATCGGGCAAAGGGCCATGCAAAAATTAAATATTAAAAACTTCTTCATTTTGAAACTATAAATTGGTTTGTCCTCTTGAAACTTTATCCGCTAAAATAATAGCATTATAAGCATTGACCATTTTTCCTGATGTTGAAATATCGGAAAACATTTTTTTCATGGATGGATCTCCTCCTAAAATAATATTTGTTTTTGAACCTAATCCGGAAGTCATCATTATTTTTTTAACCTGAGATGCTGTAAGGTCAGGATAATAAGACCTGATTAGTGCAGCAACCCCTGCAGCAGCGGGAGCTGCCATGGATGTTCCCTGCATAAACTCATAATCATTATCAGGTGTTGTAGCCCACATTTTTGTTCCCGGGGCAAAAACATCTACATTTTTTTTGCCGTAGTTAGAAAATGTTGCGATTAAACCCGAACCGTATGCATAATTTAAGGCGCCAACGGTTAAGAAATTGTCTGATACTTCTACGCTGTTATCTTTTGAATCATTGGGGTATACATTTTTAGTGTCGAGATCTACTGCTTCGTTTCCTGCGGCATTTACAATTAAAACGTCATTATCACCTGCATACTTAATGGCTTCCATAACCCAATCTGAATGGGGAGAATAATATTTTCCAAAACTTGTGTTTATCACTTTTGCACCATTATCTACAGCATATCGTATAGCCAATGCAATATCTTTATCATATTCGTCACCATTTGGTACAGCCCTGATAGCCATTATTTTAACGTTGTTTGCAACACCATTCATTCCAATACCATTATTTCTTTCTGCAGCTATTATTCCGGCTACATGCGTGCCGTGTTTAGCGTCCTCCTTGCTTGGACCAACAACATTGTTATTGCCGTAGCCTACATCATTGATATCATCGGGATTATCACCTACTATGGCTCTTCCATCCAAATCCATATTTAAATGATAATTTACTTTGTCTGAAAAATAATCAATTCCGCCTTTAAGATGTTTCTTAACCTCAGAAACTGAATCATCAATACTAAACATCTGCATCATTACCATTGATGCCTGTTTTACCTGCTGATCTTCTGTTTGTATTTTGGCTACATCTTCTTTTGTATAATCTTCTTTATTAAGATGCTTTTTTAATACTTCATCAGAATTATTTACGGCCTGAAGTATTTGTTCATACCTTGCTTTGCCTTCACTTGCATCAGCATACTCTTTATCATATTCTGCTTTCGCTTCTTTGTACAAAGCAGAACCGTCATCTCCTTTCTTGAGGATCCGGGTATATTCTAAATTTTCATTTACGGCATCTCCCAGAAAATTCCAGCCATGTACATCATCTATGTAACCATTGTTATCATCATCAATTCCATTATTTGGCTTTTCATCAGAATTGGTCCACACTACATTTTTTAGGTCTTCATGAAAAATATCTACGCCGGAATCTATAACTCCAACAATAACTGTTTTTCCTTTTCTTTTGTTTAAAATTTCGCTGTATGCCCTTTCCACACTCATTCCGGGAACGGTGTCCTTTTGTAAATCCATGTGGCTCCAGCGTTTCAGTTCACTCTCTGATAATTCTGATGCTTTAACAGGAACCGTGTCAACATTTTCTACGGGTGTAAGTAAAATTGCAGATGAGCCACACCCCAAAAAGAAAATGGAAAAAGTTACGGATACTAAAATTGATTTTATAAATTTCATTTATTTGATTTTTTAATTAAATAATTCATTGAATGTATATCTGTCTTTAAGACGAATTCCTTTGTCTGTTCGTTGCAAGGTGCAAACCTCATTATATGCATCATGTTCAAAAAACAAATAATATTCTTCATTAACTGCTGTTTCAAGAAATTTTTGTTTTTCAACCATTGACTGTAATGGTCTGGTATCAAAGCTGGTGGTATATATTAATGGGATATGTCCTGCAGTGGGAATTAAATCTGCAGTGAACACCAATGTTTTTCCTTTATAGTTTATATGTGGTATCATTTGTTTATCTGTATGCCCGTTCACAAAAAGGATGCCAAAACCCAAGGGTGAATTTTCTAAATAATCGGTTTTAGGTACATCAATGAAATTTAATTGGCCACTTTCCTGTATAGGTAATATATTTTCTTTTAAAAAAGAAGCTTTTTCCCGTATATTTGGATGTATAGCCCATTGCCAGTGATCATCATTTGACCAGAATACGGCATTTTTAAAGGCTGGTTCATATCCTGTTTTTTCCTTATTCCATTGAATACTGCCACCACAATGGTCAAAATGTAAATGAGTTAAAAAAACATCGGTAATGTCATCCCGGTGAAAACCATATTTTTTTAGTGAGTCATCAATATTATCGTTGCCCCACAAATAATAAAAACCAAAAAATTTGTCACTTTGCTTATTTCCCATTCCATTATCAATAAGAATGAGTTTGTCCCCGTCTTCTATAAGAAGGCAGCGGGCTGCTATATCTATCATATTGTTATGGTCGGCAGGATTTGTTTTATTCCAAATGCTCTTTGGAACCACACCAAACATGGCTCCTCCGTCAAGTTTAAAATTCCCTGATTCGATAGGATAAATCTTCATTTGAACAATTAGAATTATAGCAACGATGCAAATTAATAAAAAGCGGAGAAGAAATTGTAATAAGTCAACTTTTATTAGGTGTTATTTAACATTTATGTGAATAGTTTCAATAAGAGTTTTGAATTATTTAATTTAAAAACGGAGTATATTATGAATCAGATAATTGCTTGAGGTAAATAACTTTTTCTTCTGCTTGAATAATACCCCCATAGTAAAACAGCCTTTTATGGCCTTCTGCGTCTTGTATTAGAATAGGCAGGACATTTTCTCCCCCTGCTTTCTTTTCGTTAACCCATTTTCGTGTTTCGGTATCTTCTTTTACAATTTCTGTTTCTTCTTTAACTTCATCACTTGATATTTTCATAAACCATTCTTCAATCTGTACCTTCATTGCAAACATACTTACAGCTTTTACAGTTTCGAGCATATCAATACCTGCACCTTCTTCATTTTTAGAGATCACTACATAATTTTCCGGGATCAGAAAAGATTCACGGGCCATCTGAGCTGCAAGCATATTAACTTCGCTATTTCCACTTAGACCAATAAAGGTTGCTACTGTTTCAGGGCGGGCTTCGGACATTACTTCTTCTTTTAAAGCGTTCCCGTGTACACATTCGAATCCTTTTTCTCTGGCCAGTGTTACAGAGTCCCTGTTTGTATCTATCATAACAACCGGTGCTTTTTCCTGGAGATATTTAGCAAGCATAAGACTAACAGGGTTAACACCCAGCATAAGTATTCTTTGCCGTTGTCCCATTTGAACCAACTCGCCTCTTTTTCGTAACCAAACGGTCGTCCATTTTAAGAAAACAGGAACAGTCATTGTAGTTAAAATGGCCATAAAAACAAGTATGGAGAAAATATTTTCATCTATAATACCCATTTCCAGTCCAATTCCGGCAATAATAATCTCAACTGCGCCCCGTCCGTTCATTCCGGCCCCTACGGTAATTCCCTCTCGCCAACCGTGTCCGCTTGGAAGATAAAATAATGCTGTGCCAAATATTTTACCTAACATGGCAACTAAAACTACAGCCAACAGCATAGAAAAATCGGATTGAAAAACATTAATATTCACAAGGAAACCGGCAGAAACAAAAAATATTGGAGCCATAAAGCCGATTGAAACGTCGTAAAAAGTTTTATAAACCTCTTTGGATATATTTCTGGGAAATAAATTATCCTTGATGAACAAACCTGCCATAAATGCTCCTAAAATGCTGTGCATACCGGCAAGTTCGGCCAATTCAGCATAGCCAAAAGCTACTATAAGGATAATGGTAAAATAAAAAGTACTGCTTTTAAATTTTGACCGGGAAAGGTATACGCCAACCCGTGGGAGTATAAATAGACCAATGGAAATGGTAAGGGCAAAGAAAATTAGTGCTTTACCAGCCACGACACCTAACCCCAGAAGATCAAAAGTTCCGGCAGCGGCAAAGCTTACAATACCTGCAAATATAACCAACGCTAGTGTATCCGAGATTAAGGCACCGGCCATAAGTACATATGCAATTCTAGTGTTAAGCAGCTTAAGGTCTACCAGTATGCGGCTTTTGGTAGCAAGTGAAGTTACCCCTACAGCAATAGCAACGAACATAGCAGACATAGATGTGCCTCCAAACCAGATAATTGTGAAATAGCCTAGAGCAAATGGAACTATGAATCCCCCCGTAGCGGCCAAAAGGCCTGCCCATGAAGCTTTTTTAAGATCTCGAAAATCTATTTCCATGCCAATATAAACCATTAACAATATGATTCCGACTTCTGACAATACATTGATGGTTTCTGTAGATTCAAGCCAACCCAAAACCGCCGGCCCAAGAATAATACCAATGACCAATTCCCCTAAAATGGCAGGGTAACCGACACGTCTTGCCAAAACACCTCCAGTCCATGCTGCAGCTAATACAAATAATAGGTTTAGGATATTCATCTCTTCCATAGTAATCAAAAATTATAGGTAGTATATTGTAGATCTCTTTGTTATATAAATAATTTTGGCTGTTATTAATTTATAAATCAAGCTTTTAGAATTATATTTTGAACGTTTTGCTTGTTTCTTTAAGCCTAGAAGGTTTAAATTTAGTCTTAAAAATGCATATAATCTAATTATGGATTACAAAAAAAATATGCATTTAATGATAAAACTGACTTTGTAATTACGAATAAATCAGTATGTAAAATCATTGTTAATCCCCCATTAACAGCTAAGAAAAGAAATTCCTGATAAAACTCAAAGCGAAAATATAATTTCTGTTGAAGATTGTATGTGAATGTCAAGAATAAAAGAAAAAAATCGTATTATTGGTTTTGCGCAGCAAAAACTAAATTGATGTTATGTGGAAAAGTATATTTACATTATTTTTAATTGTGGTTTTGGTGTACTTGTCCACTTACAGAAATGATGCCGGATTTTCAGAACAGGAAAACTTTGCATTAAGCAATGAATATACCGCGGACTATACTGAGGTAATTCCACAAATGCATATAACTGTTGAAACAGACACCATTCTTTCCAATAACTTCAGGGTAAAAATTAAGTATAATTCGATCAATAGAAATATTTTAAAAATCAGCGAAAATGAATACCCCCGGTTTCGTAAGACATTGTTCCGGGAATTTGTCTCCGCATTGGAAGTTTCAGTAAAAGACCGGATAATTTTTGACCAGGAAATCACCAGACATTATTTTAATTCCGATAACAATAATAAATTCTGGAAAAATGCCATTCTTCAATTTGTTGAGATTGACCAAATGGCTACTCAATTAAAGGAAAGCTTAGTTATTAAATTTTCTTTTGTAAACCCAGTTATAAATAAAAGTGGGTTTTACAGCTTGTTAATTGATGAAAATGGCCAGGTTGAAATTATAAATGATGAAAAGAATAATATACTTTAAACCGAAAACCGGTTTTTAAATACATATCTTTTTAATCTCTAAATCTAAAATCATGAAGAAATTTTTACTTGCACTATTATTGGTTTCTTTTGTTTCATGTTCATCGGATGATGATGGTAATTGTATAACATGTAAGGTCGATGGCATTAGTTTTGGCGACGCATGTAAAGGAGAAAACGGGAATGCTTTCCTGCATGGCGAAGATACGGGTGTAGCTTTTGAGGATTACGCACAGGAGATGGAAGATAGTGTTGAAGGTGCTACCTGTAATTAAATCCTCCCAACCACTTCGGGATCCAGAGAGATTTTGTTGAAGTATAGGATTACCAGAGGTTCAACCCCTTCGGGGTAGGAGTTTTAACGTGTTTTACAACCACAGGTAGAACCTGTGGTTGTAAATGTTAAACTCTTTCAGAGTTTGTTGTTTCTGAGGGGCCAACCCTCTTACTTTATTCCCCAATAATATGTAATTGGGTAAAATCTTTTGGTATTTCGAGGGTGTTTTCACCATTTGACTTTATATCTTCGAGCACTCTTTCTACATTATCAACTTCAATTTTAAGTATTTTAAACGGAAGGCCGTGCAGATTCACTTTGAAAACTTCATAAGGGGTAATATACTTTCCGGATTTATGCTGTTGAACAATAAGTTCATTTTTCTTTCCAACCAGATTAAAACTTCTTAGACTAAAGCGTCCTTTGATGTAATCATAACCATCGCCGGCATCTTCATATAATTCTGACTGTTCTTTTCCTTCTTTAAAATAAACTTCCAGAGTAACTTTATCAATTACTTTCTCGCCTACATACTGTTGAATAGGATATTTGGGAATAACAGCTCCTTCTTTTACGAATATGGGCATACTGTCTATATCTGCATCTACCCAGGTTTCTTTACCACCCTTAAAAATTTTATCATCCCAGAAATTATACCATTTCCCTTGTGGGATGTACATTCTCCTTCCTTTTGCATTGGGTTCATTAATGGGACAAACCAAAATCTTTTCTCCAAATATAAACTCATCGGTCCGGTAATGTGTCTGGGTATCTTCCTGGTCGTATAATACCATCGATTTTAGCATAGGGACACCTTCATTGGCATATCTCCAAAAAGTAGTGTATAAATAAGGTAATAACTGGTATCTTATTTCAATAAACTTTCTTACGATATTCGTTATGTTTTCGTCAAAAGCCCAGGGTTCCTGGTCTCCGTGATCGCCTGATGAATGTGTTCTGCAAAATGGGTGAAATACGCCTAGTTGAATCCACCGTGCATACAATTCACCATTAGGTTGTTCGGCAAAGCCCCCGATATCGGATCCGGCAAATGAAAACCCGGACATACACAGTCGTTGTGCCTGAACATTCGCTATCCAAAGGTGTTCCCATGTTGCTACATTATCGCCTGTCCAGGTAGAGGTATAACGTTGTGCACCAGAATATGCTGCCCTGGTAATTACGAAAGGCCTTTTAGGGTACGAAAACTTCTTAAGTCCCTGATACGTGGCTCTTGCCATTTGCATTCCATATACATTATGCGCTTTTCTGTGGCTGCACGGATTACCATCATAATCATGGCGTACATCATCTGGGAAGGATTTTCCGGGAACGTCCATTACTGCAGGTTCATTCATGTCATTCCAAACACCCTGAACGCCTATTTCCTCAACCAGTTCCTTGAATAATTCCGACCACCATTCTCTTACTTCGGGATTTGTAAAATCCGGGAAATAACATTCTCCGGGCCATACTTTCCCTTTCATATAAGGGCCATCTGCCCTTTTACAGAAATAACCTTTTTCCAGACCTTCCGTGAAAACGGGGTACTCCGGGTCAATTTTTATTCCGGGGTCTATAATCACAATTGTTTTAAATCCTTGATCCAACAGTTCTTTCACCATTCTTTTGGGGTCGGGAAAATAATCTTTATTCCAGGTAAAACACCTGAAACCATCCATATAATCTATATCCAGATAAATGGCATCACAAGGTATTTTTAGTTCCCTGAATGTGTTTGCTATTTCTTTAACCTTACTTTCGGGATAATAACTCCATTTACATTGATGATAACCTAACGCCCATAATGGTGGTAATTGATGTGGTTTACCTGTGAGGTCGGTGTAATTTTCAACAACAGCAGACATTTCGGGCCCGTAAATAAAATAGTAATTCATTTCGCCTCCCTGTGCCCAATAACTGGTGATGTTTCTCCTTTCATGTGCAAAATCAAAATAAGACCGGAATGTATTGTCAAAAAATATCCCGTACGATTTTTTATGATGAAGGCCAATGTAGAATGGAATCGTTTTATAAATAGGATCGGTGTCTTTTCCGTAGGCATACGAATCAGTCACCCAATTTTCAAATCGTTTTCCTTTTAAATTAAGGTGTACGGGTTTATCACCAAGGCCATAATAGCTTTCTCCATCTTGCGATACCTTACTCATTTTTACAACTTCTCCACCATACTGGTAACTTTCCTCCCAGTGAAAACCAAGTTCATCTTCAGATATAAGTGTATTATCTTTTGCGTCGTAAATTAATTTTCGCATATCTTTTTTATAGATATGACAAATAAGTTTTGAAGTGCAAATCACAAACTTTTCATCATCTTCAGATATTTCCAATTTGTTATATCCTCTGCTTGCATATTTTGTAATTGCATACGAAAAATCTTCTTCGACAATTAAAGTAGTTATATATCGAAATCGTAATACACTATCTCTCATTACAGTTACCTGTAATATTACTCCGTTACTACTGGAAAAGTAAAGTGTGTCAACGTCTTTTCTAAATGAAACTATATTTGATGGAAATAAATCTCCTTTGTATTCTATTTCTGTATTTAAAATCATAAATAAATGCCTTCTCTGTTTAAATATAAACCTACTAAAATAATTGGAACTATAGCTGTTCTTTTGTTTAAAAATGAGTGTTAAACAATGATGATTCTGTAAAAAACAAGTCTTTTAATTAAGGCCTTTTCAAGGATTATTCGATTTTAAAGAAAATAATCCCTAAAGGAGGTAATGTAATTACTGCCGATTGTTTTTTATTGTTCCAACTTTTGTTTTCAATCTTAACAGGTTTTGGGTTCGTAACGTTACTTCCCCCATACTTATCATAATCACTATTTAACACTTCTTTCAGGTCTCCCATTCGTGGAAGGCCTATTCTGTATTCATTTCTGACCGCAGGTGTAAAGTTACAAACTACTATAACATCATTCTCCAAATCATGGCCTTTTCTTAAAAATGAGATTGCCGAATTTTCGGCATCTTCATAGGTAATCCATTCAAAACCTTCTATACTGAATGCTTTTTCATACAAGGCCGGGTTACTTTTGTAAAATTCATTAAGATCTTTTACAAATTTCTGTGTATTAATATGCGGGAAGAAATTCAATAAATTCCAATCCAGGCTTTTTCCGTTATTCCACTCATTATAATGGCCAAATTCACTTCCCATAAAAAGTAATTTAGTACCGGGATGTGCATACATGTACCCATACAATAACCTTAAGTTTGCAAAGCGTTGCCATTCGTCACCCGGCATTCTACCCAAAATGGTTTTTTTTCCATGCACCACTTCATCATGAGATAAAGGCAACATAAAATTTTCGGTGAATGCATAGGCTAAACTAAAGGTGATATCATTATGATGAAATTTCCTGTGAACCGGATCCTTTTTAAAATACATGAGGGTATCATGCATCCAGCCCATCATCCATTTCATTCCAAAACCAAGGCCTCCAATATTTATTGGTTTTGTAACCATAGGAAATGCAGTAGATTCTTCTGCAATGGTTTGTACACCTTTAAAGCTGGCATATACTTCGTTGTTAAAATCTTTAATAAAGGAAATTGCATCCAGGTTTTCCCTTCCACCAAATTCATTAGGATCCCATTCACCTGCTTCACGTGAATAATCCAGGTAAAGCATAGAAGCTACGGCATCAACACGTAAACCGTCAATATGGTATTTATCAAACCAAAACATTGCATTACTGATAAGAAATGCCCTTACCTCATTTCTGCCGTAATTAAAAATAAGGCTTTTCCAGTCCTGATGATATCCCTTTTTTGGGTCGGGGTGTTCATAAAGATTTGACCCATCAAAAAGTCCTAATCCGTGTGCATCTTCGGGAAAATGGGATGGAACCCAGTCTAAGATAACACTGATGTCATTCTGATGAAACGTATCTACTAAATATTTAAATTCTTCCGGTTTGCCAAAACGTGAAGTAGGTGCAAAATACCCGGTAATCTGGTATCCCCATGACGGGTCATAAGGGTGTTCCATAACGGGCATTAATTCTATATGCGTAAAACCCATTTCTTTCACATAATTAACCAGTTTATCTGCTAATTCTACATAGGAAAGAGAGGTGTTATCTTCTTTTCGCATCCAGGATCCCAGGTGTACTTCATAAACCGAATAGGGTTTATCGAGGCCATTTTTATTTTCCCTATAGGACATCCAGGCATCATCATTCCAGGAATAGGATTCAATATTATGTACTACGGATGCCGTTTTTGGAGGAGTTTCACAGTAAAAGGCATACGGATCGGCCTTTTCGGTTACAATTCCGTTATTGTTTGAAAATATTTTGTATTTATATAGTGTGCCAGGCTTAACATTCGGGATAAAACCCTCCCAGATACCTGATGAATCCCACCTGACATTTAAAGGGTGTTCAGAATCATTCCAATAATTAAAGTCTCCTATTACAGAAACTGCTTTGGCTGTGGGTGCCCAAACAGAAAAATAAACTCCTTTTTCACCATCCAGTTCTACCTCATGGGCACCAAATTTATCATAAAGCCGATAGTGTTTACCGCCTTTAAACAAGTTGATGTCAAAATCGGTAAACAGGCTAAATGGTTTTACTTTGCTCATAAGTTATTTTTAATCAATATTTAAAACTTTATTCCGCTCATATTTTGCTAAAACGGTATATACAAAGTTACGTTATTATATTTTTGTGCCATTAGGAATGTATGCTCCTTTTTTTACAACTACAACTCCATCTCTTACTACATATTTTTCATTCTCAGAATCCTCAAGATGTTTACCTCCTTTAATAGTAACATCATCACCAATCATACATTCTTTATCTACAATAGTATTGTATATTTCGCACCTTTTTCCAATACCTATGTGCGGAACTCCTTTGCTTTCTGCTTCGGCAATTTCTTCTAAACTTTCATATTTATCATTTCCCATGACATAGGAATTTTTGATTGTAGTTCCTTCTCCAATCCGGGCCCTTATACCAATTACCGAGCCTTCTATTGATTTTGCGTGAATAATGGACCCTTCAGCAATCATAGAACATACAACGGTTGTGCCTGACATTTTTGTGGGGGGCAATATTCTTCCCCTTGTATAGATACTTTTTGATTTATCAAATAAGTTAAATTTAGGAATATCATCTGTTAAGGCGAGGTTAGCCTCAAAAAAGGCACTTATAGTCCCTATATCTTCCCAGTAACCCTCATATTGGTATCCCAGCACTTTTTTATTTCCTGTGATAGCATTCGGAAGGATGTCTTTCCCGAAGTCTACATCCTTTGTGTTTAACATGACATCTTCAAGGAGCCTTCTGTTAAAAACATAGATTCCCATAGAAGCCAGATATTCCCTGCCTTCTCCCTTCATTTCATCAGACACTTCAGATTCCCATCCAGGTAGTTTATCTTGTGAAGGTTTTTCTGTAAAAGTTTTTATAAAATGGTTTTCGTCGGTTTTCAGGATCCCGAATGCCGAAGCTTCTTTTGCTTTTACAGGTTGTGTAGCAACTGTTATGTCGGCCCCACTTTCAATATGAGCATTAATCATATCATTAAGATCCATCTGGTAAAGCTGGTCACCTGAAAGGATCAGTGCATACTCATATTCATGTGTTTTAAAATGGTGCATACATTGGCGGACCGCATCTGCAGTCCCCTGAAACCAAGTTGGGTTATCGGGGGTTTGTTCTGCTGCAAGGATATCTACAAATGCTTCACTGAAAAGGCTGAACTGATAGGTGTTTTTTACATGCCTGTTGAGTGAAGCTGAATTAAATTGGGTAAGGACAAATATTCTCTTTAAATTACAATTTATGCAATTTGAAATAGGGATATCTACCAATCTGTATTTACCTGCTATAGGCACTGCGGGTTTTGAACGGGTTGATGTAAGTGGCGCTAAACGTGACCCCTGGCCACCACCCAGAATGATTGATAGAACTTTACTATTCATATTCATTATTGGTTTAGTTGATTAATGATTTATAAAGTTGGTTATATTGATCTGCAGAATTATCCCATGAGTGGTCAATTTGCATAATTTTATCTTTTATCTTTTTTAATTCTGATTGATCTTCCCAGAGGTTTGCTGCCCTGGCAATAGCGTGGCATACATCTCCAACTGAGGCCTGTTCATGACAAATACCAAAACCATCATCCCCGATATCAATAACAGTATCCTTTAATCCGCCAGTTCTTCGTACAACAGGAACAGTTCCATATTTAAGGGCATACATCTGGTTTAATCCGCATGGTTCTATTCGGGAAGGCATTAATAAAAAATCTGCCCCGGCATACATAATGTGGGATAATTTTTCATCATACCCTATATGCACATTATAACTACCTCTAAAAGGTGCTATTAAATCCTTTAATTTTGATTCTACATCAGAACTCCCGGACCCTAAAACTAAAATATTAAGTTGTATGTCATCATTTATCAGGGAATGATAAAAAATATCGGGTAATAAATCTGCCCCTTTTTCCCATACCAGCCTGCCAATGAAAATAAATAGAGGTTTTTCAATATCCAGATTGTACTTTTTACACAGCCATTCTTTATTTGCAGCTTTTCCTGTATCA
>CALGUD010000091.1 GCA_937901915.1 uncultured Flavobacteriaceae bacterium | reverse complement strand
AGAATCCTCCCCCTTGGGGGGAGCTAGAGGGGGCCTTACCCTCGTGGATGAAAAGCATTAAGCACCTTAGTTAAGTCATCCCTGTCCAGGTGCATATACACTTCTGTAGTGGTAATGCTTTCATGGCCAAGCATTTGCTGAATGGCTCTTAAATCGGCACCGCCTTGCAGTAAATGGGTAGCAAATGAATGCCGGAAGGTATGTGGACTAATATTTTTATTCAGACCGATTTTATTGGCAAGTTGTTTAATAATTGTAAATACCATCGCACGTGTTAATTGTTTACCCCGCCTGTTTAAAAATATGTAATCCTGATACTCTTTTTGAATAGGTTGGTGAATCCGAACTTCTTTCAGGTAAATATTAATATACTTTTGAGTGTTGCCCGCTATTGGCACAAAGCGTTGTTTATTTCCTTTTCCGGTGACTTTAATAAAACCTTCATCAAAAAATAAGTCAGATAATTTTAAATTCACCAACTCAGAAACCCTGAGCCCGCATCCATATAATGTTTCCAGCATGGCCCTGTTGCGTTCACCTTCATTAGTGCTTAAATCTACCGCTTTAATAATGCTGTCTATTTCGTCAACAGACAATGTGTCGGGTAATTTTCTGCCGGTTTTAGGGGATTCTATGAGTTCCATAGGATTATCCTTGCGGTAATCTTCAAAAATTAAATACTCAAAAAAGCCTTTTAAACCGGATATGATTCTTGCCTGGGACCGTGGATTAACCTGTTTGGAAAGCTCATAAACAAATTGTTGAACACATGTGGTGTTAATTGTTATAGGTGAGTGATTTATTTCATTTTCATTTATAAAAATCACAAGTTTTTGTACATCAAAGCTATAATTTGTGATAGAATTATCTGATAATCCCCGTTCGATTTTTAAATAATTGTTATAATCTTTTATGGCTTCTTTCCAATTCATGAGGGTAAATATACTGTTTTTCAAATATTTAGGAGCATTGATATTGTTTCATATTGTTTGTACAAATCTGATTTAAATAATAGATCATTATTTTTTCTTAAAAAAGTTTGCAAATATGTAATTTGATAGTAATTTTGACGCCAAATTAACTTTAAAATTAAATAGAACGATGAAAAAATTATTATTATCAGCTATTGCTCTTGCAGCTTTTACATTTACGGCTACTGCTCAGGATGATGCAGCTAACGGTGGACAAACATCAGAAGGAAAATGGCTTATTGAAGCGAATACAGGTTTTGGTGCTGGTCACCAAGCAGGAACAGCTATTCGTTTTGCAAGTAGTGACGGTGATACTTCATTCAACCTTGGTTTAGAAGGTGGTTATTTTATTATGGATGACCTAGCTATTAAAGCAGGTTTAGGTTTTGGTAGTATTAAAGAAGATGGGGCTGATGAATCTTTCACAACTTTCTCATACAAAATCGGGGCTAAATATTATGTTTCAGGTATGATACCGGTACAGGTTGATTATAATGGAGCAAGCTATAAAGACTTCGATGAGAATCCAAGCTATTTAGGTTTACAAGGAGGTTATGCTATCTTTTTAGGTGAGAACGTAAGTATCGAGCCAGGTTTAAGATATGATATGTCTTTAAATGATGATTTTTATGAAAGCGTATTCCAAGTGAATATTGGCTTTGCTTTACATTTCTAAGATATCAAAATAGCAATATTAAAATGAAGAAGCCCAATCGGGCTTCTTTTTTTGTTTATTTAAGCTTATAACTCACGATTGTATAAGGATTTTCGTTAGGATGCATTAATTACATATTGCTAATTTTCAGCCTGTTAAAATGTTAAATTATAATTTTTTGTTAAAAAAAATTTGGAAATCTGTAATTTGATGCTAAATTTGATAATAACTTTAAATCTTAAAACATGAAAAAATTATTATTATCAGTTATTGCAATGGTAGCATTCACCTTAAGTTTGAGTGCTCAAGAGACTACCTTCGGTGTTAAAGCCGGTGTCAATTTTGCCAATCTTGGTGGAGATGTAGAAGATGCGGATGGTCTCACTTCCTTCCACATTGGGGGAGTCGCAGAAATAGGCATTTCCGAAAAATTTTCTTTTCAACCGGAATTATTATTCTCAGCGCAAGGTGCTAAATATGAAGAGAGTGAAGAAGGTTACAGTTATGAAGAAAAGTATAAATTAAATTATATTAATGTCCCTTTAATGGCTAAGCTATATCTTACTGAAGGTTTTAGTGTGGAGGCAGGTCCTCAAATAGGATTGTTATTAAGTGCAAAATCTGAGTGGGAAGAGACTTTCATGGGGGAGACCGATAGTGATGATGAGGATATTAAAGATTACATGAAAAGTATTGACTTTGGATTTAACCTTGGGCTTGGCTACAAATTAGAAGGAGGATTAAACTTTGGTGCTCGCTATAATTTAGGGCTTTCTAATATTAATGATGATGATGATGCTGACGATTATAAAATCACTAATGGTGTATTTCAGATCTCAGTTGGATATTTTTTCTAGGATAATTTTAAGTAATACATAAAAATTAAGGAAGCCAATCGGCTTCCTTTTTTTGTTTACAAAAAACAGTTAAATTTGATCCTAACTTTAAGCCCTTCAAATATGAAAAAAATACTTTTGTCAGTTATTGTTATGGTAGCTTTTATAGATGTAGCCAGCTCACAATCAACTCAGTTTGGTATAAAAGCAGGTGTGAATTTTGCCAGGTTAGGTGCCGATGCCGATGATGCAGCGGGGGTAACATCTTTTTATGCAGGTGGTTTGGCAGACATTACAATCTCTGAGAACTTCCATGTTCAACCAGAAATACTTTATTCGTCAGAAGGCGCTGAAGGTGCTGAATTCAGCCTTGTACGGGTACCAATTATGGCTAAATTCTACATTGGAAAAAGATTTAATCTCCAAGCAGGGCCAAGCATAAATGTTAAGTTAATGGTAGATGAAGAGGAGGTAGACGACATCTTGAAAAGAGTAGATTATGGCCTTGCATTGGGTGCAGCGTATGAACTGCCGGGTGGCCTGTTTTGCGATGTGAGGTATAATTTTAGTTTAACCAGTGTGAGCGATACCGATGAGATGGATATTTTAATAAACACACTTCAATTAGGTTTAGGGTACAGGTTCTAAAAAGACAAAAGAGAATAGAGAATAGAGAATAGAGAATAGAGAATAGAGAATAGAGAATAGAGAA
>CALGUD010000090.1 GCA_937901915.1 uncultured Flavobacteriaceae bacterium | reverse complement strand
CAGGATTATGATAGAGCCCTTAAATATTATCACGAATAAAAAGATCTTGGCTACACGGGAGAAAGGACACAGTATCTTGCTGTGAACAAAGAAACAGGGGAAGAAGAAGATCTGGGAGATAAAACACAAAGGGATTTAATGGTTAAAACTGGAGAGTATATTAAACCTACCGAGAGAGAATCAGAGTCCAGATATCCTGAAATAGTAAAAAATATAGCTTTAATTTATTCTCAGCAGGGAAAAGTAGATGAAGCTATTGCAGCAGTCAAAGAAGCAAGGGCTCAAAATCCTAAGGATATAAACCTTATTCTGGCTGAAGCTAACCTATATATTAAACTTGATGACAAGGAAAAGTTTAAAGTACTTATGGAAGAGGCTATTGCTGAAGAACCCGATAATGCTGCTTTATATTATAATTTAGGAGTTATTAACGCGGAAATGGGTAATAAGGAAGATGCAAGAAATTATTATAATAAGGCTATTGAATTAGACCCAAATCAAGAGAATTATTACATGAATTTAGCTGCTTTAGAACTTTCAGAAGAAACCCCTCTTATTGAAGAGATGAATAATTTAGGTAATACTAAAAAGGATAATTTACGTTATGACGAGTTAAAACAAAAGAGGGAGGATATCTATAGATCCGCTATCCCACATCTTGAAAAGCTTCTAAGCTTAAACCCGGAAAATGTTGATGCCCTCAAAACGCTCATGAATATTTATGGTAATTTAGGGGAAACGGTTAAATTCAAAGAATATAAAACCAAGGTAGAATCTATTGAATAATGAAGAAGTAAAACATATTTACATAATTTTATAAAAAACGCCTAAAGTAATTTTAGGCGTTTTTTTATAGTTATTAGTTATCCATGACTTTTTGACCATTCTTTTAATTATAAGCCATAATCTTCCCATGTTATCCTACTCTTTATCACGAATAAGATTTCAAAACTATTGCTAAGATTTAACATTAAATTTAAAATTCAGGATTACATATATACAAATGAATATGCCCCTCATGCGTTTTAGATAATTTTTTTAATTACTCTTAGTTTGTGAGAATATGTTTTCGTATCTACATTAAAAATTCCGGTATGATCAATTCTGTCAATCCTTACTTTGCCATGCCCGTGTATAATATAATTATCACTCATTATAATTCCGACATGTACAATTTGTCCTTCATTATTATCAAAAAAAGCGAGATCACCCGGTTCTGACTCTTCAATGAAACTTAATGCCTCTCCCTGTCTGGCCTGTTCTGAGGCATCTCGTAATAATTTATATCCATTCAGTTTGTATACCATTTGGGTTAATCCTGAACAATCAATACCAAAAGGGGTTTTACCTCCCCATAGATAAGGAGTGTTTAAATATAAACACGCAGTTTCTATAAGTTTAGCTTTAGGTTGTATTCCTGTTATTTCTTTCCCTTCATAAGTGTGGGACAATAGTGAACAACCATCAACATTTGCTCCAAGTGAAACAGGGATGAGGATTTTATTTACATCTGATACAAAATCTATTAATTCACTTGAATATTTTGGCTTTGATTTCTCTATATCTTTATAAATATCTTTGGTAATTGTTATAAATTGTTTGTTGTCAATCCATCCTTCATAACCATCAAAAGCAATTCGGATTTTGCTCCAGTTTTTTCTTGGTTCTAAAATTTTAAAATGTTCACCATACAATACCTGTGAAACAAGTTCACTTTTATCAGAAGGCTCAAGTCGTAAAGGAACTACATTTAAATTACAAATTCCGTATTGCATTAAAGAGGATATAGTTTAGGTTAATAATTTTCAATGATCATTGCCGAAGCGCCACCACCACCATTACATATAGCGGCTGCCCCTTTTTTAGCATTATTTTGTTTTAAAACATTAATTAGTGTAATCAGGATCCTGACCCCTGAACAACCCAAGGGATGCCCTAAGGAAACAGCTCCTCCGTTAACATTTACTTTCTCCTTATCCAACCCTAGCAATTTTATGTTTGCAAGACCAACAACAGAGAATGCTTCATTGAGTTCAAAAAAATCAATATCTTTTATAGTCAGGTTAGCCTTATCTAATGCTTTGGGTAAAGCTTTTGAAGGTGCTATAGTAAACCAGTTTGGCTCCTGGGCTGCATCGGCATAACTTATAATAGTGGCTAAAGGTTTTAGGCCTAATTCTTTTGCTTTACTTTCACTCATTAACAATACAGCACCCGCACCGTCATTAATTGTTGAAGCATTTGCAGCGGTAACGGTTCCTTCTTTAGAAAAAGCAGGGCGTAGAGAGCTTATCTTATCAAAATGCACATTTTTGTATTCTTCATCTTCCTTTACTATAACCGCTTCACCTTTTCTTTGAGGGACTTCAACAGGTATAACTTCATTATCAAACTTTCCTTCTTTCCACGCTTTTTCTGAACGTTTGTAAGAGTTAATCGCAAACTCATCCTGTTCTTCACGAGTAAATTTATATTTCTCTGCACAGGCATCAGCACATACGCCCATGGCATTTTGATCATAAGCATCAACAAGTCCATCTTTTTGCATCCCATCAACTAAAGAAGCCGGGCCAAATTTTATACCGTTTCGCATATGTACATAATGGGGGATAAGACTCATATTTTCCATTCCTCCTGCAATGACAATTTGTGCATCTCCAAGAGCTATGGCCTGTGCTCCCTGCATTACTGCTTTCATTCCACTTGCACAAACCTTATTTACAGTTGTGCAAGGAACAGTATCAGGAATACCGGCATAAATAGCGGCTTGCCTTGCAGGTGCCTGACCCTCGCCAGCCTGTACAACATTTCCCATTAAAACTTCATCGACCAAAGCAGGATCAAGTTTTACCTTTTCTAAAACACCTTTAATAGCAATTGCGCCTAATTTCGGGGCCGGAATAGAGGATAACACCCCCATAAAACTACCTATTGGAGTTCTCACAGCAGCAACGATTACAACTTTCCCAGACATATTCTTTTTTGACAACTAATTTATGGAATTTAGAAGTATATTCATAAGTTGTAAGGAATTTATTAAAAACTATGGAAATCTATTTTTTTTTACATTTGAATAAACTAATATTGTTTTGATGAGAAAAGATTTAGATAATTTATATAGAAACCAATCATTAATATATAAAACGTTCCTAACGTTACTCACTACTGTCTTAGTAGTTTATTTATTTCCAAAAGGGGGAAAATTTAAATATGACTTTCAAAAAGGCAAAGTGTGGCAGGAAGAAACTTTGTATGCTCCTTTTGATTTTGCAATTCACAAAACAGATGAAGAGATTGAATCAGAGAAAAAAGAAGTAGTTGACAATTTTTTAGACTATTTTAAATATGATACTGATGTTTACAACAGCGTTAAGCTTGAACTCGATAAAAAATTTCCAACAGTTTTTACCAGCCAGGATCTAGGTGCTTCCAGATTAAAAACGTTCAGGTTTTATACAGATCAGATTTTGGATTCATTATATGAATACGGTATAGTCGCTCAAGGTGTTAATTATAGTGATGAAAAAAAAATAAACCTGGTAGAAGATAACCAGGAGAAGACGATAACATTTGATGAAGTAACTGAATACAATGAGATAAAACCGATTATAAAAGATTATCTGGATGAAAAGAACCTGACACAATATGAAAATAAGTTTTATAATTTATTTTTTGATGTTCTCAGGCCTAATGTAACATATGATCAGGCACTTACAGATAAAACACTTGAACAGGAACTTTCTAAAGTTACAACTACCCGTGGTAGTATTGAATTAGGAAAAAGGATTATAGCTAAAGGAGAAGTTGTTGAAGGCGAAAAGTATGAAATTTTAGATTCACTCCGTAAGGAGTATCAATCACAACTATGGAGTGATAAAAATTATATTCTTATAGTCTTTGGATATTCCATCTTAGTAGCCCTTGCTTTTTTAATGTTATTGCTTTTTCTAAAAAAATACAGACCTGCCGTATTTGAGAATAACACTAAAATCACGTTTATTTTCTTTAACGTTTTTGCTATGATCTTGCTTACCACCTTTGTGGTAAAATATAATGTTAAGTTTCTATATGCGGTTCCTGTGTGTATTTTGCCCCTTATTTTAAAAACATTTTTTGATCCACGATTAGGATTCTTTGTTCACGTACTTACAGTACTTTTGTTAGGTTTTATTGTACCGAGTAGCTTTGAGTATGTATACCTCCAAATTATTGCAGGTATAGTAACTACCCTTACTATTTCTGAACTTCATAAAAGAGCAAATTTGTTTATTTCAGTGGCTCAAATTACAGCTGCCTATATTATAGTTTATTTTGCCTTTTATATTACTTATGAAGGGAGTCTTGAAGAGATGAGTTTGTTAACCTTTGGTATGTTTATCCTTAATGGCTTAGCAACCCTTGCGGCACTTCCACTTGTTTACATTTACGAAAAAGTTTTTGGATTGGTGTCTGATGTGTCGTTACTTGAACTTACGGATACTAACTCCAGGTTATTAAAACAGCTTTCAGATAAAGCTCCCGGGACATTCCATCATTCTTTACAGGTTGCAAACATTGCAGAAGCTGCAGCAAACGAAATATCAGCAAACGGTATGCTTGTTCGCGTAGCTGCTCTTTATCACGACATAGGTAAGATGAATAATCCAATGTATTTTACCGAAAACCAAACTACAAGCGTAAATCCACACAACGACCTGGATCCTAAGGAAAGCGCTAAAATTATTATTAATCATGTCATTGAAGGCATAGAGATGGCTAAGAAATACAAGTTGCCGGACAGAATAATAGATTTCATAAGGACTCATCATGGAACTTCTGTGGTATATTATTTTTACAAAAAAGAAGAAAGTTTAAATGAAAATGTAAATATTAAGGATTTCCAGTATCCGGGTCCCACTCCTTTTTCAAAGGAAACAGCAATACTTATGATGGCAGATGCGGTGGAAGCAGCGTCTAAAAGTTTAAAAAACCCAACGTTTTCAATAATTGACAATTTTGTAGAAAAGATTGTGAATAAGCAAATGGATGACGGTCAATTTTTAAACGCCAATATCACTTTTAAAGAAATTCAGGCTATAAAGAAAGTCATGAAGAAAAAGCTAACGAATATCTATCATTTGCGAGTTGAATACCCTGAATAACAAAAGATTAATATTCATATTTTAGATGTTTTAAAATTAATTAGAAAAAAAATGTAAAATAGTTGCGTTCTAAACGATGAACTACTACATTTGCATCCGCAATTTTGTTGTATAGTTCTTTAAAAAGGAGAGGTGCCGGAGTGGTAACGGAGCAGATTGCTAATCTGTCGACGGGTAACCGTCGCCAGGGTTCGAATCCCTGTCTCTCCGCTTTATATTATATATCCTTGGCGTGACAGGTCTAAAGCCCGGTTATCGCGCCGTTCCGAAGTATCGGGAGGACGCGGAGGTCGTCACGCTTGGAGCGTGACCACCCCGAGAAAAGAAATAAAGATGTATGTTTACATACTTTTTAGTGAAAAACGTTCTGAATATTATGTAGGTCAAACTACAGATATTGAAAAAAGGTTGAAAAGACATAATGCGGGAATTGTACCTTCAACAAAAAGAGGTATTCCCTGGTTATTAGTTCTGCAAATTGAAGTAGATTCTCGATCTGAAGCTGTGGTTTTGGAGAAGAAAATTAAAAAGAGAGGAGCAGGACGCTATTTAAGAAATTTAGGTCGCGGGGTGTAGCGTAGCCCGGTTATCGCGCCGCGTTTGGGACGCGGAGGTCGCAGGTTCGAATCCTGCCACCCCGACCAAGAAAATCCAACACGAAAGTGTTGGATTTTTTTTATTTGCGAAGGTTCCAGGTTTAGCTGGAGAACCGAAGCAAATAAAAACAATCAACAGCAAATAAAATTTGCTGTTGGATTTTTTGTCAACATCCACTATTAAGGATATTTTTAATATAAAAGGGCTACAAAAATATTTTTGTAGCCCTTTTTATTTAGATTATAAATCTATTATTCCTTAATGATCTTCTTTTGAGAAACTAAATTCCCGTTATCATCAGTCAAAAGTAAAATATACATTCCCTGGGCCAAATTGCTCATGTCAATAGAGCCTTCAAGGCCATTTTTAGCTGAAATGAGGGCTTTATGCACAACTTCACCATTAACGTTGTGCATAATACCATTGAGATCGGCAGTATTGCCCATTAATGAGAAATTAACAACATCTTTTACAGGGTTTGGATAGAAACTTATCTCTACATTCTCATCAGGTATATTTTTAGACGAATAATTTGTAAGGGTGGCAAATTTCGAATTAACATTTCCATTTACAACTTCAAAACACACAGATAAAACAACTCCCTTTTCACCACTTCCATTGGATCCGAAGTATGGAGTAGCGGTAATTGTATTTGTTCCAATTTCTAATTCTACAGGATAATACCATTTTTCTATTTTCCCTCCCGATCTTTTGTCAAAATCACCATTTAAGGAAAAAGGAGCAATATTTTCTGTAGTATATCCCATTTCATCATTGAAGTCAAATACAACACTACCTACTTCAGCATCTCCAATATTAGCAACAACGCTAAAGTTGTTGCTGGGGTAATCATTAAGATTAATTACATCTCCCTCAGATAACGTGCCCACTTCTGTATTTGTCTTTGTGTCTATCAATTTAAAGCTTACAACTTCAGGAACATTTGTCCTAATTACTTCAAAAGTAACGGTCAGTGGTATCCCAGCTTCACCAGTCCCATTTGGTTCTGAATAAGGTGTTGCAGTAATAGTGTTTGTACCCATAGAAAACTCAACCGGATAATATTTGGAGCCATTATCATAATCACCATTTAAGGTATAAGGAGCAATGTTTTCTATGTGATATGCTTCTTCTCCATTAAGATCAAAGACAACGCTACCTATTGGTGCTGTGCTAACATTTGCCAGCAAACTAAAACTATTTTGTGAATAATCATCCAGATCAATCGTGTCACCGTCATTTAATGCTCCAATTTCCACATGGGTATTGGCATCTATTAATGTGAAACGAACCACCTCGCGAGGTGTAGTCCTGATTACTTCAAAAGTCACCGTTAGCGATATCCCAGCTTCACCAGTCCCATTTGATCCTGAATAAGGTGTTGCAGTAATAGTGTGTATCCCAATAGGAAATTCTACAGGATAATACTTAGTTGCATTATCAAAATCACCATTTAATGAATAAGGTGCAATATTTTCTATATGATATGCCACCTCCCCATTAAGGTCAAACACAACACTACCAACTTCAACGGTTCCGGTATGTGCAACTATGCTGAAATTACTTTGCGGATAGTTATCCAGATCAATAATATCTCCCTCATTTAAGTTTCCTATTTCTGTATTTGAGTCTGCATCAATTAGGGTAAAACTCACAATTTTAGGACTTTCTACAACTTCCATACTTACCGGGATCAAAACTTCAGGGGTAACAGGATCATTACTGCTAACAGTAATATCACCTGAATATGTTTGATTTGCTTCAAGCCCTTCTGCAGAGAAAGTAACAGGTATTTCTGCTGTCTCACCTGGCTCTATGGTACCGGTCATCGGTGGAGAGAAGGTTATGGCCAGTTCATCAGTTAAATATTCTGTATTGAAAATAACTTGTAACCCTGATAATCCAAGTGGACCTTCTAATCCTACCGTACTGGTTGTACGTAGGGTAGAATTTACGTTTTTGTATTGCATTTTTATGGATCCGTCAGGAAACAATATAACCTGAAAACTTACTGGTTCTGGAATCTCAACTAAAGGAGGTAATCCCCAACCCGGAACATTTTCATATTGAACAATAAAATACTCTTCATTTCCCTGAACATACACACCGTCTCCATTCTGAGGCTCTAAATCACTCCACAGGGCAGCAATAAATAAATTTGGATTAGCCTCATCAGGAATTTGCATGTTTACATAATCAACACCGGTTATAGGTGCAAATGTTAAATAACCGTTTGCAGCTATGGTAACACTACTCTCAACATTTCCGAAGAAATTAAAATCAAAAGGTAGTGGAACAGTTGTATTCCCGTCTGCCCCAACATCAATGAGCTCTCCTGTAGTACTTATGTAGATATAATCGTAATCCGGCCCGCCACTGTTATTATCAATCCAGGTGTACCCAAATGTACCCGGCCCACCACTGGCATTAAGAAATTTAGGTCCAACACGTGTGTCAGGTGTTTCCTTACTCTCTATTTTGGCATATTCCAATTTTTCATACTGCTGTACCATCACCTGGTTAGCCTCTCCTGCTTTTGCAAAATAAGGAGGGGTTAAGGAATAATTTAAAGTAGAACCACCTGTATTACTTATTGTAACGGTTTCGGTAACGGATTCACCTTCTGTAACAGACAATTCGAATGATTCGGGAGCTACTTCAATAACGGGGGGAGGGACACCTTCACCAGATAAAGGAATTGATAAATTTTCATTTCCAAAGGCATCGTTGCTTACAATTACAATTTCATCTTCATATACTGACGCTGTTGCGGGAGTAAATTCTACATTTATAATTTGAGATTCGCCTGGTTCTAATGTAACCGGTCCTGTCATATCTAAAACAAATACATCTTCCTGGTTTGAAATACTGGAAATCTCCAGCGTTTTTGATCCGGTATTCTGAATCATTAATGAAGATTCACTGCTCAAACCTACAAAAAGAGGTTCAAATTCAATTGTTGCCGGTGTTACTTCAATTTCAGGATATCCGATAACAGTTAGTTCAAATAACGCGGTATTGTCTGTATCTACCGGATCATTACTCGAAACTACAAGTTCATCATAATACATACCGTCATTTAATTCAGTAGCATCTAATGTAACAGTAAGAGTACGTGAACCTCCTGCTGCTACTACACCTGAAAGTGGTGTGACATTACTTATTAATGGAGTTAATGATACTGCCGGCTTAACAAACCGAAGTGCTAAACCATTTTTTATGTAGGTTGTGTTAAAAGCTACCTGTGCACCATCTGTTGCATCAGCATTTTCAATACCTACTGTAGCAGTATTTCTAAAAGGAGCGGTTTCTACATCTTCATAGTAAACATCTATATTGCCATTATCATATAGAACGATCTGAAATGTTACATACTCTTCTTCAGGCCCGTCATAAAGCGTAGCCTGTGTCCATTGAACAACGAGTCGGTCACCAAAATCTTCATAATGTACAGATCCGTTAAATTCCTGTGGTTCAAGATCCGTCCACATCCCTGCAATTATGTTGTTTGTACCATCATCCACCGGAATCTGATCGTTTATATAACTAAAACTACTGGGTGGTTGAAAAGCTAAAAATCCGTTAGCATTTACAAGAATACTGGAATGCGTGGTTCCGTAAAACTCAAATGTAAATGGCAAGGTTACCTCTGTGGAGCCATCACCGCCCATTAAACTGGTTATTTCCGTTCCTGTTGAGGTAATATCATTAAAACTATAAACCGGGCCACCTTCTTCATCACTATCTATCCAGCTATATCCAAAGTTGTTATCTGTACCTACACTATACAATACCGGAGTGCCAAGGCGATTGTCTTTATAACCTTTTTCCTGTTTAGTGCTGAAGTTTTTAAAGGAGATATACTCAGTGTTATTTAATTTCACATCAGGTTTTGCCAGGGCTGCAGCTACTGCAAGGTCCGGGAATGAGAAAATTAATGGAGAATTACCTTCATTTGATAATGTGATTTGAGTGTCTATTGTTGTGCCCGCATCTGTGTTTAGGGATACTTCCTGCGGACTAACAACTGCAACGGGAGGTTCTACACCAACACCGTTGACAATTACTTCCAGTACATTGTTCTCAGGAGCATCACTTTCAATAGTTAAGATGCCATTAAGGCTACCGGTTTCCTGTGGAGCAAAGGTAACAGTTACCTCCAGGCTTTCCTGAGCAGGTATAGTAGCTGAGGAAACATCCACGGTAAAGTTTGGATTATCTGAAGTAATGCCTGTAATGTTTAATTCTGCTAAACCGTTGTTATTTATAGTAAATGAACGTTCTCTTTCAGCCCCGATAAATACATCATTAAAAAGAAGGAATTCATCGGAAATTGCAATTTCTGAAACTTGACCTGATACTTCAAAAGTAGTGGCAACAGTTTCAACGGGTGTAACGGGGTCATTACTGGATATCCGGATATCTGTATTGTATGTTCCGTTGGCCAGATTCTCTCCGTTAAATGTAACAGATACATTCAAAGATTGTCCAGGCTCTACAGTTCCCGAGGAGGGCTCTAATGTAATATAATTGCTTTCTGAGCCACCACTCAATGCTCTTACAAAGAAAACGAAGCCGGATGGGCTATATGTTGCACCACCATCACCACTGAAAAAATAAGTATCCGGTCGCTGTGTGGCATTGCTGTCAACTCCCTGTGGAAATTCAATACCTTCAGGGTATTTATGAACTACCCAAAATGATTCACCTGCTGAAAAGCTGAGGGACTGATTAAGTGTTTCTACAAAAACGACTCCTTCTTCGCTAGCTTCATTAAAAGTCTGAGTCAATAACAGCTCACCCTCATTGGGTGTTGCACCACCTTTGTAAATTTCAACAATAACAACAGGGTTTGCAATTGCTTCTGTCCTGAAACCATTACGTATGGCGGTTAATGTGAATTCGTTTTCAACATCAAAATTAACAGCATTGGTATATGCTGCCGTTTGCAAGCCAGCAAAATCGTCTGGGAAAGGCAGCCCGGAGTCGTAAGCAATGGAATCGCTATACGTAACAGCATCCTGATAGGCAGTTGTTTTAACCTCATGAAGGGTTTTTGGTTTTCCGGCTAATTTTTCTTCAAAAAGACCTGAATTCCCTTCTCCATAATTAGCCATATTCAACGATTCTGCCGGAGTTAGAGCATTTGACCCGGAAAGTGGGGTAAAACCTATGGATCCTAATGAGGATGTGAATTCTAAAGTACTTTCGCCTGTATTGGAAATGGTAAACGATTCAACCTGTATGGGGGGTGTATCGGTTTGCACATTTACGGCGGCACTTAAAGATGTTGGTGTAACTTCTATAGTGGCAGGTTCTAAAACTGTTAATGTAACAGGTATATTTATAGGTGAGTTTACTTCGTCATTACTATCTACAATAATAGTAGCATCGTATTCTCCTGCATCGAGTATTCTGGAATCAAACTTTACGTCCACAGTGGCGGAAGATCCCATAGGTACCACACCTGCACTGGGGGAAACAGATAAAAAGAATGCATCCGGGTCTCCGTCAGTAACTTCAAGATTATCTATATCCATTGTAGAGCCCTCAACTTCCATTGATGAAAGGAAAATCACCTGTTCAATATAAGGAGCAAACCCCTGTCCGGAGAATACAAGAACATTATCAAAATAAACGGCAAATGCTGAATCGTCTTTATCAACTACAATTTTTAAGTGAAAATATCCTTCCGGAATAGTTGCATTAACAGGGGTGAAATCTGAACCGGATAAAACATCAATTGTTCGATCAGGGTTAAAACGCAACCTCGTCATAACGGATTCTTCTGAAGGCGCCTGGGGGATTATTTCCCAGGTTACACCTGACCCCTGAATATTTACATCTGCTGACATTACCATATATGGTTCATCGAGAGGGGCAATGGTTGGAGAAATCGCGATGATATTGCCGGTTCTGGTACTACCTAAACCATCTGAAATTCCTCTGAAATGCAAGGATCCATCTGCTGGATTAGCATCTGATATGATCCAATTATTTTCATATTGGCTTAACCAACCCAATTGGGAGTTAATATCTCCTGGCACAAATTCTTCAAAATCTGTAGCATATAAAGATGTAATAATTTCATTGAATGTATTGTTGGTATTCTTTATAAGAGCGGTTTTGTTTGTTGATTCTGAAAAACCTGAAAAATTTTTAGAGGAAAAGCCCTGAGCTTTTATTAAGTTATTTGTAGTAGCTACTCTGGTTTCAAAATCGGGAGTTGAGCCATCTTCTATACTGATGTTATATGAAAGATCGGCATCCCCGGAATTTTGAATTGTAAGTTCCCTGGTTATTACCTCAAGCCTCTCTATGGTTTCATTAAAGGATTCCGGTGAAACGCTTATAAGGGGAACTTCAGTTCCATCCAGCACCTGAACCGTAACCGGAACTGTAATAATATCTTCTGTTTCAGTAGCTTCAATGTAAATAGTGTCGCGGTAAACCCCTTTTTCTAATCCGGTTGTATTAATAGTTACATCGAATGAGTCTGTTCCTGCAGAAGGAATTGTTAATTCCGAAGGGTCAATTATTTCTATGGTAGAGGATCCGGTATTAGAAGTTATGAGTGCGTTGATGGTGACATCAGAAATATTGGAAACTTCTATGTTGTATGTTGCGCCATCTCCCACAAATAACTCTTCCGATATAGATCCTGGGGAAGCAATTAAAGCGGGTGCTTCTTCATCGTTAATAACCCATCCCATATCTTTAAAGAATCCACGTGTAATATCGCCAATATCATGAATGGCTTCGGCGGTTCCTACTTGTGGACTCATTAATGAATTCGGGTCTCCTGCCGGATATGCAGTTTCATCCCAATGGGCAATACTAGATCCCATTTCAAACGAAGGGGGGGCAAATAATTCCGGTCTTTCACCTCCTAATGCAGCTTTTGAAAAGGCTCCGTCTATATAAAGATCACCACCTGTAAATGCGTCTCCTATTTCAACCGAGGGATCCGGGAAATCCAATAAATAATTTCCATCACCATCAACCATAAAAATTGCAAATATTGAAGGCGTTCCGTTAGACCGTAAAGATCCAACCCCACCACTATAGTTTCTGACAGCAGTAAAACCAAGTCCGTGTCCGGCTTCGTGTAATGCTACAGTAACAAAATCAAACAAGCCCGAAGGAGTATTGCCATCGGTGCCAAAATACCAGGGAATACCATTTCCCAGATTCACGATTAAATCAAATTCTTCATCAGGAAACAGTACTTCCCCCGCTATGGCATTTGCCAGTGCTGCAGGATAGAGTACATTAGGGTCTGGTGCATTCGGAATATCACTTACCATATATGCCGGCCCAGCCGATGCCAGGACACCGCTCCCCAAATTTGCAAAATCCGCATATATTTTTATAGGAACGGGAGAGACGATTTGATTAGACCAAATGTCCAGAGCAAATTGAAATGCTGCCATAGCATCAGGATTTGCCTGGGCGCCGGGCCCGTATGTTACCAAAAGCTCTGCTGTAGCGGATTCCTGAATCCTTAACTGATAATCTTTGCTCTTTGATTTAGCAACAGTAACTCTGGTATGCATATCCTCAAATTTAGCAGGACAAACAATTGGAGTTGTAGGAATTTTTTTTGGGGTTTGCGCTTTAACTGTATATGGGCTGAAGAAAATAGCCAATAAAACAGCTATGAAAAAGTAATTTTTTTTCATGTCAGGAAATAATTTTAGTTGTTTAATTTTTTGTTAATTCTTTGAATTTCGTGATTAAATTACAACTACTTGAAGAAAAATCCTATTTTTTCAAAGTTTTTAATATATTAATTGATTTGGTCGATTTTAATTTAATATTTATCGATAATTTAAGATTAATTATTTAAAATCAACATTTTATAATCAATCGGTTTTAACAATCTATAAAACCAGGAGTAGGATTTTACCTTTAATTTTATTGGTCTGTGCATTTATAGTGTATTACAAAATGTAAGTAATACCTCCTCATTATAATAATTATGTAAGGTTAAATCATTAGTATGTTATTTTTGTGCTTTGTTGTGCCTGATTTACAGGGTAAGGTTTAAATCTGGTAAATAATTAAAAATTATATTGCTTCATATTTAATAGATATTGTATATTCGCAGCCCGGTAGAAAAGCATTCTTTTTTATTACCACTTTGGCTGTATGTCAGGCTTGAATTAGTCATTGTTTTTGAAAGAATGAAATTATTGAAAATGGTCGCGTAGCTCAGCTGGATAGAGCATCTGCCTTCTAAGCAGACGGTCCCACGTTCGAATCGTGGCGCGATCACAAATAATTTACAAATGAGATGAGGAGCAAGCTAACTATTTAGCTTGCTTTTGTTTTTTTTAAAGCGAAGCTTTTCATTAAGAAGAATACTGTTAAGGCTTCATCTTTAGAATATAAAGTAATGTGGCCTGGAGAAAATAGTAATAATCTACCCAACTCATTTTTATACCTCCTCTGAATTCCAAATTCTTTACAATTAAAAATTATCGCATAAAGTCTCCTGTATTGCTGGATAATAGTGTAAATTAATGCGAAATATTAATGTTCTAAAGATGAAAGTTATAATTAAACTTATTAAAAGTACTTATAAGCGAACCATACATAGTATAGCCTTTTATCCTATTATAATAAGTGCTTGTTTTTTTGTTTTTGCACTGGCCACTATTTCTGTAGAAAATTTAGATTTAATAAAAGGCATAAAAGATGATGTACCTTATCTTTTTATCGAAGACTTTAGCACAGCACGTTCCATTTTATCCACATTTATTGCCGGCATTATATCTTTAACTGTATTCAGTTTTACTATGGTAATGGTTGTTCTCAATCAAGCCTCAGCAAATTTTTCACCCGGACTTTTACCTAATCTGATTTCGAACAAAAAGCATCAAATAATATTAGGGATTTACATAGGCACATTATTATATTGTATAATTATCCTTATTTCTCATGGATCGTATGGAGGGGATTCTAATCAACTAGGACTTTCGACTATGTTTTCTACAATTCTGGGAGTAATATGTATTGGTTTTTTTATCTTCTTTATACATAATATTTCACAAACTGTTCAAATTCAAAATATTATTAAGAAAATATTTAATGAAAGTTGGAACTATTTAGAGCTAGAATTACAAAATGAAAAACCGGCCCCTAGTGAATTTTCAAAATATAAGTATTGGAAGGAGATAAAAAGTGATAAAACCGGATATTATAAAGGATTTGATATTTCATTGCTGAAAGATTCTTTTAAGAATAAAAATAATCAAATTGAAGTTTTACCTTATATAGATCAACATATATGGAAAGGAGAATCAATATTACGTGTAAAAGAACCGCTCTCTGAAAAAGAAATAGAATCTCTTTTATTTAGTATGAATATTTCATCTACCCGGCATAATGTTGATAGTAGTACCGGGGGAATAATAAAGTTAATGGAAGTGGTGGTTAAGGCTATGTCTCCCGGAATAAATGACCCGGGAACAGCTATAGAGGCTACTAATAAAATAGGACAGTTAATACATAAATCATTGCAATTGCCTCCTAAATACATTCAAAAAGACAAGAATTGTGAACTATGGCTTATTAAAAACAATATTGGTCCACAGGAAATATTAAGAAAAATTATTGAACCGATACGTTATTATTCTAAACATGACAATGCTGTTTCATATGTGCTTGTTAAAGCTTTAAAATATATTGCTCATAGTTCAGAAATATCGATTGAAAACAGGCAAGCAATATTGAAAGAATTGGATATATTTAAATTGGATTTAGAAAAAAACACAGATAATATATATGATAAAACACATATTTTGGAATTGTTTAATTAAATAATATAACCTTTATAAAAATAATTATGCCCCGGATTTTTAACCCGAGGCATAATTTGGTTTAAGTAAATAATTTTGATATTATTTACTAAGCTCCTCTTTAAGTTCAGCAATGGTTTTAGCCATAACTACTCCTGGTAATTTTATAGGTGCAGCTACTTCCGCAAGGAAAGTACCTTTAACTTCGCCTGTTTTGTAAGTGGTGAAACCAATCCTGTATAATCCGGCAGTTAAAGCCTTTGCAGGGTTTCCGGTATCACTTGTATAACGTAATAATGAATTGTAGCTATTGCCACTAGGCTGTTTAGGCATTTCGCCACTGTCATCATTTGATTCTAATGTAACCCAGTTTGCACTGCTAACAGCTTCTTCAGAAATATTATCTTTACTAATAATATCAGATCTCTCTAAAGTAATATAAGTATCAAAATAGTCTTCTGAACCTGAGTTTTCTTGATAAGCACCGGATACTATTGCATTTTTAATTTTTGTTCCACCAACAGGCGACAACATTCTTACTCCTATTTCAGGGGCTACTAATGGCACCCATACGTAAATGTAATAGAATTTTTTATTGTCCCTTACTTCATCTTCATTGCCCGGTGATGCATAACCTAAGTATGAAATAACATCTGTGTATGGTACTTTAATGGTTTTTGGCCCTATTTTTTTTTCTGTTGAACTTCCAAATTTATCTAATTTTTGTGCAGTCAGAGTTGATGTGCCCAGTAACAGGACCATAGATGTTAGTAATACAATACTTTTTTTCATTTTGATTTAAGATTAGTGTTAATTAACGTGAGTTCGATTTAAGCTACCAGTCTTTGATCGATGATTTCTAGGTTTAGC